>JBJTGE010000049.1:0-13168 GCA_046093785.1 Spartobacteria bacterium | reverse complement strand
ATGCTCAAGCGAAAGGAATTGAGACCCATTCCACGGGCCAGCTCAAAGTCGCCGCGATACCTGTTCCAGAAATCCACGGCACGGCCGGTGCGTTCGACCCAGCCCGCTTGCTCGCAAGCTCCCCAGTTGTTGTGAGGCTCGCCAGCTCCGTTGAAACCTCCCTCGCTCTGGTATCCCGAGGTTGCGACTCCGACTAAAAAGGGTGTGGTTTTTTCCATCGTCCGATCCCCTACCCTGCGGCGGCGATGCGTTTGCGCAGGGCCTTTTCGCGAAGTTTTGAAATGACCACGGGACGCCTGTCCGGCTCCTCCAAAACGATCCGGCTTATTTCCGCCGCCGCATTCGGGTGGCCGAGGCTGCGGGCGTTTTGGGACATTTGCCGGAGCCTTTCGGGATCATCGAGCAAGCGGCGCAGTTTGTGTGCGACGAGCGTGACTTCCGTGCATTTCACGGCGGCGCCTGCCTCGAGAAGGACATCGGCATTACGCTCCTCCTGTCCTCCAATTGGATCCAGAATCATCATCGGCAGGCCGCAGGCCACAGCTTCGGCGCTCGTCATGCCTCCCGGCTTGCTCAGCAAAATCGTGGCCACGGACATGAAATCCGACATCTCCTTAGTGTAGCCAAGGACTCTGAAATCCGCCGGGCGATCTTTCAACAAATCGACAATCTCGTTCTGCATTTCCTCATTTTTTCCGCAGACGATGATGGCCTGAAAATCCCGATCCAACTGCAGCAACTGCCTCACGACAGCCGTCGCCGGGCTCATGCCCAGCGCCCCGCCGGCAACAAGGAGGGTCGGCCTTCCGGGCTGCAACCCATGCCGCTCCAGCACGGCGTTCGCATCCACAGGCGCTCCAAACTCGGGCTCCACGGGAATGCCGGTCACCTCGATCCGGTCGGCAGGCAGTCCGAGCGCCTCCATGTGGATTTTATCGTCCTCCTGCGCCACGAAATACCAATTGAAAGCCCGCGTGATCCAAAACGCATGAAAGTGAAAATCCGTGATCACCACGCCCAGACGCGCCTCAAGTTTCCCGTTAGCGATAAGCCAGGAGATGACCCCGGCCGGCATGAAGTGCGTGCAGAGAATCACATCCGGCTTGAACTCCCGCACGAGATTGATGAGAGGCAGAGCCTGGGGCAGATCGATCAACAAGCGCCCCTTGTCGGCCACCCAGGGATCGTCACTCGTCTCATACCACCAACCGAGAAACTCCGGCAGCATGGCGGAGAGTTTTTTATAGAGCGTGGAGTAGAACTGCTTGTGGAGGACATTCGTGTGGTCGAGCGAGTCATCCGAGAGGACCTCGTCCACATCACTTCTGGCCCGCATGGCGCGCGCAAGGGCATCCGCCGCCTTCACATGCCCGGAACCCACGGAGGCGGATAAAATCAAAACGCGCTTTCCCATAAGCCTGCAACCTGACCGAATTCCCACCACATGCCAAGCCAGAGTCTTTCGTTGACTCTCCTATATTTCGGGAGAAGCTTCCGCGCGATGGAAATTTTCCAGAAACAACGCCGAAGCGGAGACCATCGGATGGGTAAATTAGTTGATTTTATCGATCAACTTTTTAAAGCCTGCCTTTTTTTGCTGGTTGCCGCCCCGTTTGCCACAGCGCGCGCCGAGCAGGTTGTTCGTGTCGGATTTTTTCCAAATATCACTCATGCGCAGGCACTCGTGGCCTCAAACATGTCACGCGAAGGCAAGGGCTGGTTTGAATCCCGCCTTGGCGAGCCCGTCAAGGTGGAGTGGTCGATTTACAATGCCGGCCCCTCGGCGATGGAAGCTTTCTTTACCAAAGCAATCGACATGACTTATGTGGGACCGAGTCCTGTGGTGAATGCCCACGCTCGCGCCAACGGCAAGGAGGTTCGGGTCATGGCGGGATCCATGCGAGGCGGTGAGGCCCTTGTGGTGCGTGGGAGTGAGATCACTTCGGTGGACGCGCTCAGAGGAAAATCCATCGCGACACCGCAACTCGGAAACACCCAGGATGTGGAATGCCGCGCCTGGCTGCTGAAGCAAGGAATCAAAGTCACGCTTGTGGGAGGCGATGCCAGGGTCATCCCCACCGCCAATCCCGACATGCTTCAGCTTTTCACACAAAAAAAACTCGATGCGGCCTGGACGGTGGAGCCATGGGTGACCCGCCTCATGAACGAAGCGGATGGCAGGATTTTCCACTCCGATCCCAAGGCCCTTACGACCGTGCTCGCGGGCCGCGTTGGCTTTTTGGAGGAACGCCCCGCGCTCGCCGCCAAATTTGCGGAAGCCCACCAGAGCCTCACCGAGTGGATTCAAGCGAACCCCGAGGAGGCGCGCCGCCGTGTGCGCGACGAACTCAGCGCCATAACCCGCCGTGAAATACCCCAAAAACTCGTCGATGAGGCTTGGACGCGCCTTGATCCGAACACTGCGATCTCGGTCGAGCCGTTTGAAGCCTTTCTCCAACATGCGCGCGAAGTCGTCCTCCTGCGCTCCCGCGTCGATTTGAAAAACCTTCTTTGGCAGCCATGAAAAAAATTCCGATCAGCCTCGAAAACGAACTCGCCAATACAGCCCCCGAGCGCATTGAGGCCAATAACATCTCGAAATCCTTCACCACAGAGCGCGGCAAGGTTCTCGCCCTCGACAATGTGAGCGTGAAAGTCGGCGAAGGGGAGTTTCTCTGCCTCGTCGGCCCCAGTGGATGCGGCAAGTCCACACTGCTGAATCTCATCGCCGGCCTCGACCAACCAGACAGCGGACAGATTTTGGCGAATGGCGAAAACATCACCGGCCCCGGACGCGACCGCATGGTGATGTTCCAGGAGCATGCTCTCTTTCCCTGGCTGGATGTCATGGGAAATGTCCTCTTTGGCCTGCGCCTCAAACCGGGGCTGAATTCCAAGGAGCGCCGGGAAGTGGCCAAATACTACCTCCACCTCGTGGGGTTGGAGAAATTCGAGCACGCAAACATTCACGAACTCTCCGGCGGTATGAAGCAGCGCGTCGCCCTCGCAAGGGCACTGGCTCCGAATCCCCGCGTGCTGCTCATGGACGAACCCTTTGCCGCGTTGGACGCCCTGACCCGCGAGCACCTCTACGGCGACATCCAGCGCATCTGGGAAGCCCGCCGCAAGACAATCATTTTCGTGACACACAATGTCCGCGAAGCCGCCTGCCTCGGCGACCGTGTGCTACTTTTTTCCCCGAATCCCGGTCGCATCCGCGCGGAATTCCGCATCGACCTTCCCCGCCCCCGCGACATCAACAGCGTGGAACTCGCCCGCTACTCGACAGA
This sequence comes from Spartobacteria bacterium, assembly GCA_046093785.1. GTDB lineage: Bacteria > Verrucomicrobiota > Verrucomicrobiia > Chthoniobacterales > Terrimicrobiaceae > UBA967. The sequence goes on along the minus strand of JBJTGE010000049.1, from coordinate 9,878 downwards.
AATCACCACCGCCCTCAAAGGCTTTACCACCAAGCAGGGCCAGGAGGCCTCCGAATGATCCACCGCATCTCCACACTCGCTTTTTTCCTCATCCTACTCGCTTCGTGGGAAGCCGCATCCCGCTCGGGGATGTGGTCACCCGTCCTCCTCCCCTCGCCGCTGAATGTGCTCGAATACATGTGGCAGGCGACGCGCGACGGCACCCTCTGGTCTTCGACACTGGTCACCATGCAACGCCTGCTGCTCGGCTACGGAATCGGCCTGCTGTTTGGAGTTCCACTCGGGCTCCTCACCTCGCGCTTCCGCATTTTGCAAGATACGCTCGGCCTGCTGGCTCTGGGCATTCAAACCCTGCCAAGCGTTTGCTGGGTGCCGCTCGCGCTACTCTGGTTCGGCCAAACAGAGGCCGCCATGCTTTTTGTTGTGGTCATGGGAACCCTCTGGTCGGTGCTCATCGCGACGAGTGATGGCGTGCGCTCGATGCCGCCGATCTATCTCCGCGCCGCCCGCACCATGGGCTCCAAGGGCCTCCACACCTGGTTCAATGTCATCCTGCCCGCCTCGCTTCCCTACCTCATCGGCGGCATGAAACAGGGCTGGGCCTTTGCCTGGCGCTCGCTGATGGCGGCGGAGATTTTTGTCACCATCCTTACCGGCTTCGGCCTCGGACAACTCCTGCAATACGGCCGCGAACTCCTGGCGATGGATCAAGTCGTGGCGGTCATGGTGATAATTATAGCCATTGGGCTCCTTGCGGATCGTATTCTCTTCTCGCCATGGGAACGATTCTTCCACAAACGCTGGGGCACAGGCTCCGTGAGCTGAAGAGAGCCGCATGATCGAAGTCCGGCATCGCGGGGCCGTGCATCTGCCCGGTCCGAATCTTTGGCTGGATCCGCATTACTCGAAGCCCTTGGCTTTCGTGTCACACGCCCACAGCGACCACACGGGACGGCACGAGCGAACCATTGCAACGCCGGCCACCCTCCGCCTCATGGAAGCGCGCATGGGCACCCTGCACGGCGAAAAAATCCCCCTGCCCTTCGACGAGCTGCGCGATTTTGGAAAATTCCGCATGCGCCTGTTGCCAGCTGGTCATGTCTTGGGATCCGCCCAGTGTTTTGTGGAAACCGGGCAAGGAAGCCTCCTCTACACGGGCGACTTCAAACTCAGGCAGGGAGCGAGTGCCGAGACGACCGCTCACACGCACGCCGAGACGCTCATCATGGAGACGACCTACGGACTCCCTCGCTATGTGTTTCCGCCGTTTGAGGAGGTCATGTCTCAAATCCTCAAGTTTTGCATCGAAGCCCTTGAGGACGGCGCAACGCCGATCCTGCTGGGTTATTCACTCGGGAAGTCCCAGGAAATCCTCGCCAACCTCTGCGGCGCGGGAATGCGAGTTATGCTCCACTCCACCATCGCAAAACTCATCCCGGTCTATGAATCGGAGGGCATCGTTTTTCCCGAGCACACGCCATGGGACACAAAAAACGCAGCGGGACATGTCCTCATCTGCCCGCCCACAAGTGCTGGAAGCCGGGCCATGGCACTGGTGAAAAAACGGCGCGTTGCCGCGATCACCGGCTGGGCGATGGATGCCGGAGCTGTGCACCGCATGCGCTGCGATGCTGCATTCCCGCTCTCCGACCACGCGGGCTACGACGATCTGCTGAAGCATGTTGAAAATGTCGCCCCCAAGCGGGTGCTCACCCTGCACGGCTTTGCGTCCGAATTCGCCGCCGATCTCCGCTCTCGCGGCATCGAAGCTTGGGCGCTCACGGGGCCGAACCAACTCGATTTGGCGATGGAGATTCCCCGCCAGCGGACACATTCCAAGCCTCTGCCTACTGGACCTGTAGCGTCAGGTTTTCTGAAATTTTGCTCGATCAGCGAGGAGATCGCATCCCTCACAGGCAAGCAGGCCAAGATCAGGCTCCTCTCGGCCTACTTTCAAAATCTGGAGGAGGCGGACCTGCGGCTCGCCGCGCTCTGGCTCTCGGGTTCTGCCTTTTCTGCGATGGATGCCGCCCCGCACCAAGCTGGACGGGCCATCGTCCGCGAGGCCCTCATCAAAGCCTCGGGAATGACCGAAGCCGAGTTTCGACCGCTCGCACGAGGCATCAATGACAGTGGCCTCACTGCGGCAACGGTTATGGCCACTGGCAGCGGCTCGAAAAACCCCGCTCTTTCCGAAGTTGCCGCTAAATTGGAGTCCCTCCGCGCCGCCCGCTCTGGTGTTGCGAAGATCGAAATCCTCACCCGTTTTTTTCAAGACACACCGCCAGTCGCCGCCAAGTTTCTCATCAAAATCCTCTCCGGCGACCTGCGCATCGGCCTCAAAGAGGGCTTGCTGGAGGAATGTCTCGCTGCGGCCTTCGAATCCGATCCCGGCGAAGTGCGCGAGGCAAATATGTTCTGCGGCGACCTGGGTCTCGTGGCAGTCATGGCTAAAAACCGCCGCCTCCACGAACGCACGATGCGACTTTTCCAACCAGTCAAGTGCATGCTGGCCTCGCCCGAACCGGATGCCGCCGCCGTGAGGGCCCGCTTTGCCGATGCGGCCAAGCTCTGGATCGAGCCGAAGTTCGACGGCATTCGCGCCCAAATCCACACCGACACGAAGCGAACGGAGATTTTCACCCGCGACTTGAAGATCGCCACCTCCAGTTTTCCCGAGATAGCCCGCGCCGCTTCGGAACTCGGACGGGAAGCCATTCTCGATGCCGAGATTCTGGCTTGGCGCGATGGGCGCCCCATGCCTTTTCATTCCCTCCAAAAGCGCCTCGGACGCCAAGAGGCCGATCTCTTTTTTGAAAATGAAATCCCCGTCGCTTGCATTGTTTTCGACATACTTCAAATCGACGGCACCAGCCTGCTGAAGGAAACCCAGCACCGCCGCCGCGAACTCCTGCACGGCCTGAAGTTTCCCCAATCCCTGCGCCATGCGGAAATCCTCCAAGCAGCCAGCGCGGAGGAGATCGATGCCCACTTCCGCGACATCCGCTCCGCCGGACACGAGGGTCTCCTGATCAAAGACCCCGCCAGCCCCTACCAACCCGGCCGCCGTGGTCTTGCCTGGATCAAACTCAAAAAACGCCTCGCCACACTTGATGTCGTCGTCACCGCCGTGGAATATGGCCACGGCAAACGGCGCGGCGTCCTGAGCGACTACACCTTCGCCGTGCGTGATGAAAAAACCGGCGCCCTCGCCACCATCGGCAAAGCCTACACCGGCCTCACCGACCTCGAAATCGCCGCCCTCACCGACGAATTTCTCTCCACCGCCCTCTCGCAAACCGGCAACCGCATCGAAGTCGAACCGCTCATCGTCCTCGAAATCGCCTTCGACTCCATCCGCGAAAGCCCCCGCCACCCCTCCGGCCTCGCCCTCCGCTTCCCACGCATCACCCGCATCCGCCGAGACAAATCCCCAGCCGACATCGACACCATCGCTACGGCCAGAAAACTGCTGGTATGAGACCGGTCAGACCTCGCCCGCCCGCTGTGGTTCGCCGAATTCGTCCTCCAGTTCTCCAACCACATCGGATATGCAGTCGTGGAATCCCCAGCCGATGCCTTTAGTCTTATCCTCGATGTCTGCGAGTCGCTCCCAGAATTGAGGATACAGGTTCCGCGCGTCAGCGCGCAACAGCTTGGCGAATTCGTCCAGCGCCAATTCCACGCTGTCATAAAATCGTTCGTCGCTGTCTCCATACTCGTTGGTGAATTCCACCCCGTTCTCCACATAGGCTGGAAGACACCGGTTGCTGAAATAGGCGATCGTAATGATTGGGGGGAGCCACTTTCCCACTGCTTGATTCCCTGTTTTTTTTTGAGACGATCAACCCTGCGTGATTTCATCCAGCCAGAAACCCGTTCGTGTTTTGATCCTCACCGCCAGCATGGGAGAGGGCCACAATACCGCCGCCCGAAACATCCAGCATGCGTTGCAAGCCGAGGCGGGAAGTGGCGCGGAGGTGCTGGTGGTGGACCCCTACACGCGCACGAATCCCGTGGTGAACCGTTGCATCCAGAAAGGATATGCGGCCGCCATCAACAACTATCCCCGCCTTTGGAAGATGGTTTTTGCGATGCTCAGCCAGCCCAAGGTCATCGAGGGAATGTCCCCGCTTTTGCTGCAGCTCACGAACGCCGTGCATTCGCTGGTGCGGGAGTTCCAACCGGACCTGATAGCATCGACCTACCCGGTCTTCGGCTACATCCTGCAAAGAATCCGCCAGGCCGATGCCTCTGTGTCGATGCCCTTTTTCATGGTCATCACGGATTCCACGATGATCAACCAGACATGGTATCGCTACCCCTGCGACGGAGCGATCGTGGCCGATGAACAAACGGCGGAGGTGTTGCGAGGAGATGGTGTGGCGGAGGAAAAAATCCACATTCTGGGATTTCCCGTCGGCCTGCAATTCGACGAATTCATCCCGGCTCCGCCACCGCACGATGGCAATTGGCGACTGCTTTTTTTCCCCGGCGGCCCGCTACAGAAGGCGTTTGAAACACTCCATCACCTTTCCACAATTCCGAATGCCAGCGTCACGGTCATCACCGGCCGACGGCAGGACGCGCATACGGCGCTTTCGCGAGCAGGCCTGCCCAAGCGCGGGCATCTGATTGGATGGACCGACAAAATGCCCGACCTCATGGGATCGCACCACATCTTCATCGGCAAAGCCGGCGGGGCGACCGTGCAAGAGGCGATTGCCGCCCAGATACCCTTTATCGTGAGCCACATCGTTCCCGGCCAGGAGGAAGGCAACATCGCCCTCATCCAACAAACAGCCATCGGCGCGCTGGCATCAAACAGCCCCGTCGACATCCTGCACATTGTCAAAGGTGCCATGGCAAACGAAGCCGCCCTCTGGCGAACCTGGCGAAAAAACCTCGTGCAAATTCAAAAACCTTCCGCCTCGCGCGCCATCGCCTCGTTCCTCCTGGAGCGGGCGGGCAAGCGGTAGCGCGAAACCCTCGGAGGGTCGACCTCCGGCTTGACCCATTTTTCAGCTGCGCCAGCGGCGTTTCTTCTCGATACAATGGCGGCTCCGCCGCGCAAATGGGTCAGCGACGGCGCGCCGACCCTACCTTTCATGGACGAGCGCGCTGTCGCGCGTTTGCTGTGGCGGCGTCTTTATGAGCGCCGGATGGCCTCCATTTCGGCAGTCATAGACAGCCGCTACAAAGCCGCGCGGTAGCGCGAAACCCTCGGAGGGTCGCGGCGGCGCGAGTGCCATTCACGGTCGAGACCACCGTGCTCCCCTCTTGCGCGCGGTGGCGCGATTCGTAAGCCAGGGCAGAGGTCAGGATATCTGAGGCTGCTGCTGGGTGAGGCAGTGGAAGGCTCCGAGGCCCCAGATGAGTTCGCGGCAATCGATCGGAACGATGCGCCTGTCGGGGAAGGCCTCGTGCAAGGCGGAGACAGCCCAGGAGTCGTTGTGCTCGTTGAAGACGGGCAGGAGGACGACCGAGTTCGCGATGTAGAAATTTGCATAGCTCGCGGGCAGACGCTGACCCTCGCGCATGATGCGTGTCGGCATGGGGAGCGTGAGCACATGGAGCGGTTCGCCATCCGCCAGACGCATTGTATGCAGGCGGTCGAGGTTGCGCTGGAGCGGCTCGAAATTTGGATCGTGTTCGTCCTCTTCCACCGCAGTGATAACGGTGGAGGGTCCAATGAAACGCGTGATGTCGTCGACATGGCCGTCCGTGTCGTCGCCTTCGATGCCGTCACCGAGCCAGAGGATTTGTTTCACGCCGAGTTTGTCGCGGAGTTTTTTCTCAATCGCCGCGCGGTCGAGGGCCGGATTGCGATTGGGATTGAGCAGACAGCTCTCGGTGGTGAGCAAGGTTCCCCGCCCGTTGGTGTCGATCGAACCGCCTTCGAGAATGAAATGTTCGAAATGGAAAACAGGCAGCCCAAGAGCCTTCGCGACGGCTGGAGGAACGGCATTGTCCTCGTCGAAGGGCGAGAGTTTGTAGCCCCAGGCGTTGAAACCAAAATTCAGCACCGCCAATTGCGGCGACTTGTCGCGTTTCACGAAAATGGGTCCATGATCACGGCACCACGGCTCGTCGGTGGGGATATGGAAATACTCGACGCGCTCCGGCGGGCAGGAGCGCAGAAGCTTGCGGACAGTCTTCTCTTGCTCCGCGCCGCTCACATTGATCCGGACAATCTCCGACTGGGCCAGTGCCTCCGCCATTTTCACGAAGGTTGGAATGACGCGGTCGTAGGATCCCGGGAAGCTGTTGCAATCGGGCTGGGGCCAGGAAATCCAGGTCGCCTCGTGGGACTCCCACTCGGCCGGCATACGGTATCCTTTTTCTGAGGGACTCGATTCAGTCATGTCGATGATGGTTTTCCGCTACAGACGCACAAGAACAAGGCAAAGTTCGAAAAAAATTTTCCGCCATTTTGAAAAACCATTTGCATTCGTCTCCTGATGGCGTTTTGCGGGCAAAGCAAAAGCGGCGGGGGCTCACATTCCCCCGCCGCTTCACACTATCCCAATCTATCCCTTAGATGGCTTTTTCCCCTGTTTCATCCGTGCGGATGCGAATGGCCTCCTCGACCGGCGAGACGAAGACTTTTCCGTCTCCGATTTTGCCTGTCTTGGCGGACTTCACGATCGCCGCAAGAGCGCCTTCGAGGAGGGAGTCGGTGACGACCACCTCGATCTTGATCTTCGGCAGGAAGTCCACGGTGTATTCGCTGCCACGGTAGATTTCGGTGTGGCCTTTCTGGCGGCCGAAACCTATGACTTCGCTAACTGTCATTCCTTCGATCCCGAGGTCGGCAAGGGCCTCTTTGACCTCTTCGAGTTTGAAGGGTTTGATGATTGCATCGATTTTTTTCATGTGTGTGTCTCCTGAAGTGGATGGTTTGTCTTAGTCGAGGAGGTAGCCTTCTTCGCCGTGCTCCGAGGTATCGAGACCGGCGGACTCTTTTTCCTCTGAGGCGCGGAGGCCGATTGTGAACTTCACAATGTAGGCGATGATTGCCGTGGCCACCACCGAGAGGACGATGGTCAGAATGCTGGCCTTGATCTGGTTCATGAGCAGGCCTTCTTTGAGGCCCTCAACCACGGGATTGGCTTCAGCCGAGGCGAAGACGCCGGTCAGAATGGCCCCCAGTGTGCCGCCCACGCCATGGACGCCGAAGGTGTCGAGTGCGTCATCGTAGCCCAACATTTTCTTAAGATAGACAACCGCGAAGAACGGGATGATACCTGCTGCGACCGCCATGATCATGGCGCTGGCGGGAGTCACGAAGCCCGCTGCGGGAGTGATGACAACCAGACCGGCAACGATGCCCGAGCAGAAGCCGAGAACGCTGGGCTTGCCACGGGTGATCCATTCGACGGCTGCCCAGACGAATCCGGCTGTGGCGGCGCAGAGGAAGGTGGTGGTGAAGGCGTTCGATGCGATGGCATCGGCACCGAGGGCTGAGCCCGCGTTGAATCCGAACCAACCGACGAAGAGCATGCCGGTGCCGATCATGCAGAGCACCATAGAGTGCGGAGCCATCTGCTGTTTGCCGAAGCCGAGACGAGGCCCGAGGATGATGCAGAGAACGAGCGCAGACCAACCGGAGCTCATGTGAACGACAGTTCCACCTGCGAAGTCGATGGCTTTGATGCCGGCCTCAGGATTGAGAGGACCGCACATGAAGCCGTTGACGGCCCACACCATGTGGGCGAGCGGGAAGTAAACGACGAACATCCAGATCGCCGTGAAAAGAAGCACGGCGGAGAATTTCATACGCTCGGCCGTGGCACCAAAGATGAGCGCGGGAGTGATGATCGCAAAAGTGAGCTGGAACATGGCCCAGATGTAATCCGAAATCCAATAGTAGCCCGCGCCCACATTTCCGGGCTTCATGCCGTTGAAACATGCTTGAGCAAGGTCGCCGAGGAAGGCGTTTCCACCCGAGAAGGTGAGGCTGTAGCCGCAGAGGAACCAAAGGATGGTTACCAAACCGGCTATGCCCATCGTCATGGCAAGGATCGAGAGCACAGTCTTGGAACGCACCAGGCCGCCATAAAAAAGAGCCAAGCCAGGCAGTGTCATGAACAACACGAGGGCCGTGCTGGTCATTTGCCATGCGTTGTGACCGGGGCCGGGGCCGGCGATCTTCGAGGCGACATCGGGCGTTCTGGCTCCGTTATTCACATACGCCTCCAAGTCGGCGAGACGCTGCTCGACGGAAGGTTCAGCTGCGGCAGCCTCGGCTGGAGCGGCCGTGGTTTCCACGACGGTGGTGGTGGTTGTTTTTTCCTCGATGACGGTGGTGGTGGCATCCTGCGCGAATGCCGGTGACAGACCGAGGGACCCGGCCGCAATGATGGCTGCGGCGAGGGTTGCCAATGTTTTGTTTTTTATGAGCATGGTTGTGTTGAGTTGTTAAGTGTCCTTGATCGATCAGACCAAGGGTTGCGGCCCTGTAAGCAATCGGTGTGCCAAGCAGGTTCTGTAGGGGAGACGGCCAAGCGGTTGCCCAAAAAACAACAGCCGGATTCGGCATGTCATTTTTTGATCACATACGCCAACCGCGCGTTCGTTGCTTTTTCAAAAAACGCCGCCGATGCATGAATTCAGCCTTTCGAAGAGGCTCGGGAATGGCATGGTGGCAGAGCATGATCGCTTCGCAAAACACATCCCGCCACGGCAACACGCCAACTGAAGCACCCGCACTGTGGCGGATTCTTGCGGCGTTCGGAATTGTCTACATCGGCTACGGCCTGAATTTCCTCGCCGTGAAAATCGGGGTCGAGAGCCTCCCTGCCTTCCTCTTTGCATCGTCCCATATCTTTTGCGCCGGGGTGCTGCTGATGTTCTGGCGTTGGATCACAGCGGGCGGAGTCCTCTTGTCGGCGGCTGGCTTCAAGCGCGCAACTGGAGGAGCGTTCCTCCTTTTCGTTGGAGGAGTGGGCCTGGTCACCCAAGGCGAAAAGCTGGGCGTCCCCTCGGGCGTTGCGGCGATCATCAAGGCATCCGTGCCGCTCTGGGTGGCCGTGCTCGAGGGACTGCGACCCGGCGGCGAGCGGATTTCAAGGATGATGTCCCTTGGTCTCCTGCTTGGCGGAGCGGGAGTGGCCTTGCTTGTGCTTCCGCGTTTGGCACCGGGAGGCTCGACCGATTCCACAGGAATCCTTCTCCTTGTTCTCTCGGCATTCCTCTTTGCCGCAGGCAGCATACTTGTCCGTCACAAGCCTCCGTCGGATTCTCCAGTGCAGGGGGCAGCCTGGATGATGGTGATCGGTGGAATCCTGCTCGCACTTTTTGGTGTGGGACTTGGCGAAACAGGGCAGATTCATCCGGAGGATTTTACCCATGGTGCTTTCGCGGCTTTTGCTTTTCTGCTGTTCGTTCACTCCCTGGCCGCATTCACAGCAATGAACTGGCTCCTGCGCCATCTCCCGGCTTCCGTGGTGACAACGAAATTTTATGTCTCTCCCGCCGTGGCCATGGTGGCGGGATACGCGGTTCTCGGTGAAAAAATCACCACGCCAGCCGTGGCAAGCCTCTGCTTAATCCTCATTGGCGTCGGAGTTGTGCTGTGGGGTGCCGCGCGAAACAAAAGCAGCCCGCCGCTGCGACCGGATGACGCGGAGGAGACGGAGACCTGATACGGCAGGATTTTTACGGCAGGATTTTTATTGCAGAGCCGCCTTGCAAGAGCGGCAGTAATCCGCACTTTGCCCGGACTGAAGAATACTGGAGACGATCACCACACGCTGCGCGCCCGCCGCAAGAACCTCGGGAAGGTTGTCGCGCTTGATGCCGCCAATGCAGTAGATCGGCAGGTCAACGATGCTGTGAACCTCGCGAATGTTCGCTGTGCCGATGGATGTGTAATC
>JBJTGE010000048.1:0-8820 GCA_046093785.1 Spartobacteria bacterium | reverse complement strand
GGGGGGCTATTTATGCGAGGCGGGAGAGGGTTTGGGTGAGGAGTTCGATGGTGCGAACGATGGCGGCTGAGACTTCGGTGGCGTTGCAGAGGAGGTCTGAGGCGAAGGTTTTCCAGGTTACGCTCGGAGAGGCGATGACGAGGATGGCCGAGATGAAGGAGAGGTTGGCGAGGTAGATGACCGTGAGGGAGAAAAAGGCACCACCGTATTCGAGGTCGGGCTGGCCTTTTTGAATCATCCACACCGTGTAGGCGAGGTGGAGGAACCAGGTAAAACCAAGGCCGAAATACAGCAAGCCGGGGAATCCCTGGAGTCCAAAGCAGAACATTGCAAAGCCATATGCCGCGACCCAGCAGAGCGTGTAGAAGGGGAAAAAATACGGCGCGAGAATGATGAGCGTGTTCGTCCGGTCGGTGACGACATGCCCCCCGTTTTCCCGCACATGGAAATCATGCACACGGCCGCCGTGGATCCAGACCCACAGGGCGTGGGTGAGTTCGTGCCCCATCACATAGAGCAGTCGCAGCGGGGTGCAGGAAAAAAACCAGAGCAGGCCGACCAAGCCGCCGATTGCGAAACCGCTGAATTCCTCGCTCAGCAAAAATCCACGATGAGCCGCGCTTTTCAGAAAGGCTTCATAAAATGCGAGCGTCAGAACAACACAGGGGAGGAGCAGAAGAATGCCGGTCGGAAATTTCACCCAACGCTTGGGGACGTAGCCGACCTCCACACCTGTCAGGGTGGAGTAAAGAGACTGGCGCGCATTTTTTGCGGGACGCTGCCGTTTCGGTGCCATGCCTGAATCAAACAAATTCACCGTTCGCCGACACGGGAAAAAATATCGAACGGCGCGTCCGTTTTGCGGATCGCGCCGTTCGAAGGAGGGGGAAATCGGTTTTTTACTTCGCGGCTTTCGCGGCGATGACCGCTTTATTCAGGCGGCTTTTGCGGCGATTGGCCACATTGCGGTGGATGATACCGCGCTTGGCTGCCTTGTCCAAAGCAGAGGACAGGTCGTCAAATTGCACCTTGGCTGCTGCGGCGTCGCCACTGGAGATGGTGGAACGAAGTTTCTTTTGACGCGATTTGATCGCGGTGATGACGGCGGCATTGCGGGCGTGACGCTTCTCGCTTTGGCGGGCGCTTTTTTCTGCTGATTTTGTATTGGCCATAAAATGTGGTGGTGCCAGGGGGGAGAATTGAACTCCCGACCAAGGGCTTATGAGTCCCCTGCTCTACCTCTGAGCTACCCTGGCAAAAGGGTTTGTGGGTTTTTCGTCGCTTCCGTCGGCTCGATTGGTTCAGTCGCTTCTGGAAAAGACAGGTTGCGCAGAGTAATGATTCGGCATGTTTGCGCAACACCAAAAATGACCCGCTTGGAAAATTTTGCACCCGGCGGGGGTCGAACCCACAACCTACGGCTTCGGAGACCGTCACTCTATCCAATTGAGCTACGGGTGCTGAACGAATTCATCATTCCCCACGACCGCCGAAAAATCAAACGCAAAAGCCTGCATGTGTGGGGTCGAATCTCCATTGCCAAGAAATGCGGCATCTCGCACTATCCCGCCCCGTATGAAAAACAGCCTTATTGCCTGCGGTGCCGTCCTTCTCGGCCTTAACGCCGCTGCAGTTTATTTTCCTGAACAAAATCTCACACTAGCCGCGCAAACGGTCTCCGCCGCGATTGGCATGGTTCTCGTGTTTCTCGCCATCCGTCCCCAGCCCAAGCAAAAAACCGAGTCCGCCTCCTCGGCGAAGCCCGCAACGCCGCCTCCCCGCGCCGAAGCGGAGATCGTCGCCTTCCTTGCGCTTCTGCAGGAGCACGGCCGCTTGGTGGATTTCGCCAAAGAGGACATCGCCGCCGCAAGCGATGCGCAAATCGGCTCCGCCGCGCGCGTCGTTCACGCCGGCTGCCGCAAGGTCCTCGACGAATATTTTGAGATCAATCCGCTGCAAAACTCTCCCGAGGGAAGCGCTCTCACACTCGAATCGGGCTACGATGCCCCAGCATTCCGGCTTCTCGGATCTGTTCCTGAAAATCCCCCCTACAAGGGAAAACTCCTGCATCCGGGCTGGGTCGCCCAAAGCGTGAAGCTCCCGCGCATCACCGGCACGACGGAGAAACGCGCCTGGCCGGTTCTGGCTCCGGCGGAAGTCGAAGTGAGCGGAAATTGATCCATCAAAAAATGAGCGACTACTTCGGAATCGACCTGGGCACGAGCAACTGTGCCATTGCGAGAGCAACGGATGCCGGGCTGCCGGAAATCCAGCCCATCACCCAGGTCATCAACGCCAGCGGCATCGGAGAGCGCCCGCTGCTTCCTTCAGCGCTCTACATTCCCGCTGCAGGCGAGTTTCCAGACGGCGGGCCGATTCTTCCTTGGCAAGAGACGAAGAGCCATTCTTTCCTCGGCACCTTCGCCCGCGACCGGGGAGCCCTGCAACCCGACCGCCTCATCGCTTCCGCAAAAAGCTGGCTCTGCCATCCGCATGCCGACCGGCGAGGTCCGATCCTTCCCTGGGGCAGCACAACGGTTGAGAAAAAACTCTCCCCCCTCGAAGTCTCGCGCGAACTCCTCTCGCACCTTCTTGCGAACATCCGCGCGACAAATCCCGCCGCCACACTGGATCATGCGGTGATCACTGTTCCGGCGTCTTTCGACGAAGCAGCCCGGGCACTGACGCTCGAAGCCGCAACACAAGCGGGCCTGAGTGAGGTCACGCTTCTCGAGGAACCGCAAGCCGCCTTCTACGCCTGGCTCGAAAACCAAGGCACCGAATGGCGCAAACAGGTAAAATCCGGCGACCTCCTGCTCGTCTGCGATGTCGGTGGTGGCACGGCGGATTTCAGCCTCATCGCTGTGACGGGAAAAGACGGCAACCTCGCGCTGGAGCGCATCGCCGTCGGCGAACATCTCCTGCTCGGCGGCGACAACATGGATCTCGCGCTGGCCCACGCCGTCTCGGAGAAACTCGTCGCGGCGGGAATCAACCTCGACGAATGGCAATTCCTCGCCCTCGTGCAAGCGGTGCGCGCCGCCAAGGAGGCCCTGCTTTCGAATCCCTCGCTGCAAGAGACACCCCTCTCGATCCCGTCGCGCGGAAGCAGACTCATTGCATCCACCATCAGCGCAGTCCTCACGCGGGATGATGTTCAACAAATCGCTGTCGATGGCTTTTTCCCCATCGTGGGAAACAACGAAATGCCGGTCCTGCGACACGCAGGAGGCCTCAGGGAATCCGGCTTGCCCTATGCAGCGGATGCCGCCATTTCCAAACATCTCGCCCGCTTCCTCTCTCGCGCGAAAGCCAATGCCGCATCCTCGCCCCAACTCATCGAAGCCATTGGCGGAAGCACGCGCCTCGACCGCTCACCACTCCTGCTGCCCGATGCCGTTCTTTTCAATGGAGGCGTCTTCAACGCTGCCGCACTCCGCCAGCGCGTGCTCGAGCAACTGAGCCAGTGGGCAGGCATTCCCATCCGCGAACTCGAAGGCTCCCGCCCCGACCATGCCGTGGCCCTCGGAGCCGCCGCCTATGCGCGTCTGCGCTCCACGGGCGAGGGGTTGCGCATCAAGTCCGGCACGGCGCGTTCCTACTACATTGGCATGGAATCTTCCGCCATGGCCGTGCCAGGCCGCCGTCCTGCCACGAAAGCGCTCTGCGTCGCACCTCAGGGAATGGAAGAGGGAAGCCGCCTCGAAATCTCGGGACAAGAATTCTTCCTCTACACCGGCGAAGCCTCGGAGTTCCGCTTCTTCCAATCCGAAGTCCGCGCCGGGGATCAAGCAGGCCAAATGCTGCCCGATGCCGCAGAACTCGAAGAGTCAGCCCGCCTGCAAATTGAAATCCCTCCCCCCGCCGGACACCAACCGGGCGAGGAAATCCCCGTCCGCCTCGAAGCCCGCGTCACCGAACTCGGCAACCTCGAACTCCACTTCCTCCACCCGGCCTCGGGCGAAAGCTGGAAACTCGAGTTCAATGTCCGCCTACAGTAGGCAGGGAAATTGAACAAAGCAGTGAAATAGAGCGAAGGGGAATCAAGGTCCTCCGATTCGGCAGTCATAGACAGCCGCTACAGACCCGCGCGGCAGCGCCAATCCTTGGGAGGGTCGACCTCCGGCTTGACCCAAACTTCAGCCGCGAAGCGGCGTCTCAGTGGAGCGTGGTCATCTCGGCTGTGCAGGCGCAAGCCGTGGTTTGGAAATCGATGAGGTGGCGACGCGAGTGCCTTTCACGGTCGGGACGACCGTGCTCCCCTCTTTCGCGTAGAAGCTCGCTTCGTGAATCTGGAATTCACCATTCATTCGTGTTCATTCGGAAATTCGTGGCTCAAGGAAATCCGGGCAGTAAGGGCCCATGTGTTTTCCCAGCGCATCAGGATTTCTGACCAAGAGGAATTGCCTCAAACCTGCCAAATATGTGATTTCTATCACATATTTGCCTTGCTATTGTGTGAAATTTCTCCATTTTTTGCACTCGTTTCTTCATGAAAAGGGATTGCACGAAAGAATTGAGGCAGTGGAAAGCATCGTTGAATCGGAAGCCGTTGATTTTGCGCGGAGCAAGGCAGACGGGAAAAACCCATGTTTTGCGCGAATTCGGAGAATCTGACTACCAACGATGCCATTATTTCAACTTTGAGCAGGACTCGCGACTGGGCACCATTTTTGAAAGCGACCTGCATCCGCAGAGAATCCTGCGCGATCTGGAAACCTATGCCCGCACCACGATCGCGCCCGGTGTGGACTTGGTCTTCTTTGACGAAATACAAGCGTGCCCCCGGGCGCTGACCGCCTTGAAGTATTTCCAGGAGCAGTGCGCTGTCCAACACATGGCCGCAGCAGGGTCCCTGCTTGGCGTGCGCATGTCGCAAGCTCCTTCGTTTCCGGTGGGAAAAGTTGATTTTCTGGATTTGCATCCGATGACCTTCTTCGAATTCCTCGACGCTGTGAATGCATCGGGCTACCGGGAAAGACTCGAAAATCCCGAGCGTTTGGCACCCCTCCCCGAGGCTCTCCACCTGGAACTCATTCAACTTTTGAGGGACTACCATCTCACCGGAGGAATGCCGGAAGTCGTCGCGCGCCATGCCACTGGAGCCGACGGCGAAACCTGCCGTTCCATCCAACGGGGGATTCTAGATTCCTACACGCTCGACTTCGCCAAACACGCGCCCGCCACGGATATTCCCAAACTTTCGCTTCTATGGAAATCGCTGCCGAGGCAACTCGCGCGCGAAAACAAAAAATTTCTGTTTTCCCTCGTGAAGCACGGAGCACGCGCGCGCGAATACGAAAATGCGCTCACCTGGCTTGAAAATGCCGGTCTCGCGCACCGGTGTGCCCTGGCCATGAAGCCGGAAATTCCACTCACAGCAACAGCGGAGGCATCTACCTTTAAAATCTACGCTTTGGATGTAGGTCTTCTGGGAGCGCTGGCCGAGGTTCCTCCCATGGCGCTTTCCGGCGACATTTCCATACTCGGCAGCCACCATGGCGCGTTCGCGGAAAACTTCGCCGCACAGCACCTCCTCGCTCTGGGGCAGCGCACCCTGCACTATTGGAAAAACCCCGCAGGCGATGCCGAGGTCGACTTCCTGCGACAGTCCGGACCGGAGATTCTTCCTCTTGAAATCAAGGCTGGAGCCAATGTCCGCAGCCACAGCCTCGGGATTTATACAATGAAGTTTCACCCCTCCGTGGCTCTTCGCGCCTCGCTGCAAAACCTCCGTCTCGACGGCTCGATTCTCAATATTCCGCTATACGCCCTTCCCGCATTACCTCGCATGCTGGATGCCTTGAAGAAATCGACGCGGTAAAAAAAATCGGGAGCTTGCAGACCTTGGGAAATGATTCTGGAAGCGATGAAGTGGCGCGCGTGTGTCTTTCACGGTCGGGACGACCGTGCTCCCCTCGATTTCAGCGCTTCGCAGCCTCGATGATATCCACCCAGATCGGCAGGGCGAGTGCGCCGCCGTAGCCGCTGGGCTTGATCGGGCGAGGCTTGTCGAAGCCAACCCAGACTCCGCAGGTGAGCGAGGGATCGAATCCACCGAACCACGCAGCGAGGTAGTTGTGGGTTGTTCCGGTTTTTCCACCACCTTTTCCCGTGAGGCCAAACTCCCTCGCGCGGGCGGCGGTGCCGCGCGTGACGACATCCTCGAGCAACGAGGTCGTCATGCGGGCGGCTGCAGGGTTGATGACCGGGATGCGCCCTCGCGTGGATTTGTAGAGGGCATTTCCCCGCGCGTCGAAGACACGGTCGATCAGATAGGGCTGAAGCTTGACCCCTCCAGTGGCAAACACCGTGTAGGCGGAAGTGATGTCCTTGAGGTTGGTCTCGAACGCCCCAAGGCAGATGGCGGGATAACGCGGGGGATCCACCGCGATACCGGCCTTCACGACCATATTGGCGATGCGATCCAGCCCCGAGCGCATCCCGAGCCGCACGGTCATGGTGTTGCGGGACTCGATCAATCCCTCCCCCGCAGGCTGGAGTCCACGATAGGAGCCATCCGAGTTTGAGGGATCGTAGGACCCGAATTTGCGTGGAATTTCACCCGGTTGGATGCGGTCGTCGGAGACCAGCTCGTTGGATGCGATGCCAGACTCGAAGGCGCAGGCGTAAACGAAGGGTTTGATGACGGAACCGGCCTGGCGTTTGCCAAAGAGCGCGCGGTGGAACTTGCTGTTCTCGTAGTCGCGCCCCCCGACGATGGCGCGGATTCCGCCGCTTTTGTTGTCCAACGCAATGGCCGCCGCTTGGAGATACGGCGCGGATTTTTCGCCATCCAGAACAGCGCCCGCGAATTCACTCATCGGCTTGTGCGGGTAGCCAGGCTGCGCCTCGACAGCCTGCAACCGGTCGCGCACGGCCTGCTCGGCGGCGGCTTGGAGCGGGCCGTCGATCGTGGTGTAAATTTTCAGCCCGCCCTCGTTCATCTGTCCCGGCTCCAGCACGAGTTCCAGCTCGCGAAGTATGGCATCCATCGCCCAGTTGTCCTCCGGCGAGGTTTTGATGCGCGGCATGGCGAGCAGCGGGCTGGCCGCGGCCTCGTCGTATTGCAGGGTGGTAATGAAACCCAGATCGCGCATGCGGCCGAGCACGGTGTTGCGCTCGCGCAGGGACCCATCGGGATTGTTGAGGGGTGAGAAACGATTGGGGCTGCGAATGAGACCGGCGAGGGTCGCCGACTCGGGGAGATTGAGTTTCGAGGCCGGTTTGCCGAAGTAGGTCTGGCTTGCCGCTTCGATGCCGTAGGTGCCGGAGCCGAAGTAGATGCGGTTCACATAGGCTTTGAGAATTTCCTCCTTCGTGAGTTCGGTCTCTATGCGAAAGGCCAGTGCGGCCTCGATGAGTTTGCGGTGCAGGTTTTTTCCCCCGAGAGGAAAGCTGTTTCTGGCGAGTTGCTGTGTGATCGTGCTGGCGCCCTCGCGGAAGCCGCCGAGAAAGAGGTTGCGCACCACGGCGCGGGCGATGCCGATGGGATCGATGCCGTGGTGTTTGTAAAATCTCGTGTCCTCGCGGCTGATGAGCGCGTTGTAGAAATCATTCGAAACCTTGTCGAACGGCACAACCACACGGTTCTCTCCGGCAAGGCGGGAATAGTATTTCCCCTCGTGGTCGTAGATCACCGAGCGTTCATCCATTTCGTGAATCTCCGTGAGGTCGAACAAATGCGCCCAGCCATAGTAGCCGGCTCCGACGATCGACCAGAGCAGGGCCGTCACGATCCCTATTTTCAGCAGCGAGACCAGCAGGACATGGCGCTTCGTGTGGCGCTCCTTGGCGGGCGGCTTTGTGGCGCGGCGCGGCTTTTTGCTGGATTTGGGCTTGGGCACTGGAGGGGATTAAAGCATTTTGCGGGGAAATCCGACACGCAATCTTCCTGACCGCCTGTGAAAATTCAAATCCTCACCATCTTCCCCGATGTCTGCCGAAGCGTTTTTTCGGAGAGCATTCTCAAACGGGCGCAGGAAAAAAACCTCGCCACGCTTGAAGCGGTGGACCTCCGCAAGTGGACAAAGGACCGCCACCGCACGGTGGATGACGCGCCCTACGGCGGCGGGCCAGGGATGGTCATGAAAATCGAACCCATCGACCTCGCGCTTTCCGAAATCCGATCCCCCGCGTCCAAAGTGATTCTCCTCACACCGCAGGGGCGCAAATTTTCCGACTCCATCGCCCGTGAGCTGGCCAAGGAAACCGACATCATTTTTCTCTGCGGCCACTATGAAGGCATCGACCAGCGTGTGGCAGATCACCTCGTCGATGACGAAATTTCCATCGGCGACTATGTGCTCACCAGCGGGGTTCTGCCCGCGCTCGTTGTCACGGATGCTGTGGTGAGGCTCATCCCCGGCGTTCTTGGCGACGAGGAGTCGGCGCAGCAGGATTCGTTTTCCGACGGCATCCTCGACCATCCGCACTACACCCGCCCGGCCGAATACAAAGGCTGGAAGGTTCCTGAAATCCTGCTCGGCGGAAACCATGCGGCGATTGAGAAATGGCGGCATCAGACGGCACTCGAAGCGACAAAGAAAAGGCGTCCCGACCTGCTCGGGGAGTGAGTCAGCGCGGCAGGCGCAGGCGGATGGGGCCCTTGGCGGTCGATGCATCGACGACTTTATTGTTTTGTGTGATTTCGAGGTGACCCTTTGCAACGAGGCGGCGTGCCGCCCGGCGGACATCCTCCATGTGTGCGGACCAGTCGGCGGGAAAATGGGCGCGGGCGATTTCACTCGGACAGATCGATGAGGAGCGGGGTATCTCCGCAAGGCGGGCAAGGATGGTATCCTCAAGAGCTGCTGCGGC
>JBJTGE010000047.1:0-5732 GCA_046093785.1 Spartobacteria bacterium | reverse complement strand
GGTCACTCGAAAATGGATCAAGCCCTCATCTTTTAAAAGCTGCTCCAACTTTTCATCGGCCGCTTTGTTGAATGACCCCGTGTGGATTTGGGAATCAGGATTGCAGGCTGTGACGACCCAGAAATCCTGGATGCCTGGCTGCGCAGAAAAATCAAAAACCGTGTGCAGGAATTCCTCTTTCATGATCGAGGGAGATAACGATTCGCACATGTCTTCACATCACAAGCTTACAACAGCGGACGCATTATGACTTACCGTTATGACTTTTGCAATTTCTAGGCTCTCAAAACCCTTGGAGCCGCATAAACACTGGGGAAGTGGCTGGACCCGGAATCGAACCGGGGACACGAGGATTTTCAGTCCTCTGCTCTACCAACTGAGCTATCCAGCCGTGAAGGGGATGGCGAAAATATGACGATGGTTTTCGGGACGCAAGGATTTATCGCGGGGAAAAAATTTGGCGCGTTTGCTGGCGGCGCGTTTGGGTTTTAAAAACTCCACTTGGCCGCATGGGAAGCTGTGATAGTTTGCGGGAGTGAAAAAAGCGTCGCCTCCTGTTTTCAAGCCAAAGACCCCGGTTTCGATTTGGATCAAAGTGGTGGGGTTTGGGTTGTTGATTTTTGCGTTCATTGTTTTTGCTGTCTGGCAAATGGGGTCGGGAATTACTGATGCGAAGATGACCGGCACGGTTGTGGCTAAGAATTTCAAGCCGATGGAGGAGCCGGAGAAGCAGATCACGATCCACAAGGGCGGCGAGGTGAGGACGGACAATGTGGCGGGGGATTATGTGATCACGGTGGAGGTGCTGCAAAAGGACGGGACGAAGAAAACCTACACGGTTTGGTTGAACGACAAGGATCGCTACGAGGCGGTGAAGGTGGGCGACAACTTCGATGTTGGGCCCTATCTGGTGCGGTAGGCTCGGAGGATTCGGTGATGTTCTTTTTTGAACAAACGCCACGGGCGGCTTGTCACAAACCCTCGCAACCGCAAAAATCCCGATTCCGATTTTTTCCATGAGCATCAATACCTCCGAATTAACCCAGCAAGTTCAAGAAAACCGCCAGTGGGTGGAACCCCTCGTCAATGAAGTCTCCCGCGTGGTGGTGGGGCAAAAAGTCCTCGTCCACCGCCTTCTCATCGGCCTTCTTTCAAATGGCCATGTCCTCCTCGAGGGCGTTCCAGGGCTGGCGAAGACGCTGACGGTGCGCACGCTGGCGAACTCGATCCGCACGGGCTTTCAACGCCTTCAATTCACTCCCGATCTGCTTCCGGCGGATCTCATCGGCACGCTGATCTACAATCCGCGCGACGGGGAGTTCAGCACAAAGTTGGGGCCGATTTTTTCCAACCTGATCCTGGCGGATGAAATCAACCGCGCGCCGGCGAAGGTGCAGAGCGCCTTGTTGGAGGCCATGCAGGAGCGCCAGGTCACGATCGGGGAGCAGACCTTCAAACTCCCGGATCCTTTTCTGGTTTTGGCCACGCAGAACCCAATCGAGCAGGAGGGCACCTATCAACTTCCCGAGGCGCAGCTCGACCGTTTCATGCTCAAGGTGCATGTGGGTTATCCGACACGCGAGGAGGAGCGGTCCATCCTCGATGCCATGGCCACCTCGTCGCCCCGCCTCGGTGTGGAGGCGGTGGTCGGTCCCGAAGAGATCATTCGGGCGCGTGGAGTCGTGAATGACATTTATGTGGACGACCGGGTGAAAGATTACATCGTCAACATCGTGTGGGCGACCCGCGATCCTGCAGCTGCAAAGCTCAAACTCGACGGCATGCTGCGCTATGGAGCGTCTCCGCGTGCGACGATCTTCCTCACGCTGGCGGCGAAGGCGAATGCCTTCATTGCCGGCCGGGGATATGTGACGCCGCAGGATGTGAAAAGCGTGGGGCTGGATGTGCTCCGCCACCGCATCGGGGTCAGCTACGAGGCGGAGGCCGAGTCGGTCACGACCGAGATGGTTATCGAACAAATTTTCGCCGGAGTGCCGGTGCCCTGATTTTGCAAAAAACCGGAGCCCTTTCGCCCGAGCGGGAGTGCTGTTTCCCGAACAAGCCATGACGCGAGATCCCAAGGAAATTCTCAAAAAAATCCGCCGCATCGAGTTGCGCACCCGCCGGCTGGTGAACTCGATTTTCGCCGGGCAATACCACAGCATTTTCAAAGGCCGGGGCATGAATTTCGAGGAGGTGCGGGAGTATGCCCCGGGGGACGAGATTCGTTCCATCGACTGGAATGTGACGGCGCGAATGAATGTGCCCTACATCAAAAAATTCACCGAGGAGCGAGAGTTGACCGTCATGCTCTTGGTGGATGTGAGCGCCTCCGGTCTCTTCGGCAGCATCGAGCTGAGCAAACGCGAACTCGCCGCCGAGGTCGCCTCGATCCTCGCTTTCAGCGCCATCAACAACAACGACAAGGTCGGGCTGCTTCTTTTCACCAACGAGGTGGAGCTCTTTATTCCGCCGAAAAAAGGCCGCCTGCACACGCTGCGATTGATTCGGGAAATGCTGTATTTCGAGCCCAAGGGGAGGGGAACGAATCTCGCCGGAGCGCTGGATTACATGAACCGCGTCACTTCGCGGCGGGCTGTGGTTTTTATGATCTCGGATTTCATGGCACCGGATTTCACCAAGGCGCTCACTGTCACGAGCAGGCGTCACGATTTGGTGGCCATGCCGGTCACCGATCCCGGCGAGAGCGATTTGCCCGATGTCGGCATCGTTACGCTGGAGGATGCGGAAACCGGCGCGCAGATCGATGTGAACACCTCCAGTCGCGCGGTGAGGCGGGGGCTTTTCGAGGTAAACGAGGAGAGAATGAGGGCGCTGGACCGTCTCCTGCGCAGCCGCCGCGTGGATGTCGTTCCGCTCTCCACCGCAGAGGACTACCTGATCGCGCTGCGGGCGTTTTTTGATCAAAGGGAGCGCCGACTCGCCGCATGAATCCCGCCGCACCAAGCCCCACTCCCGCTCCGCTGAACGATATCGTCGGGCCAGTCTGGTTCTGGCCGTATCCGCTGTGGATGACGCTCCTTGCCGGGCTCGTTCTGCTTTTGATTCTTGCCGGGCTCGTGTGGCTGCTCAAAAAACTTCTCACCCGCAAGGCGGCTCCGCTCACGAACCGCCAGAAGGCCCTTGCGGCACTGGAAGCCTTGCGCAGCGGGATCGCAGGGTCCGACCCCTATGCTTTTGGCGTGACGGTTTCGGACGCCATTCGCAGCTACATCCGGGCCGAGCATCGGCTGGGGGCGACCACGCAGACTTCGCTGGAGTTTCTCAACTCGATTCGCAGCAATCCGCTTTTCAGCGACAATGAGAAGGCCGGGCTCACTGTTTTTCTGGAAAAAACCGATCTTCTGAAATTTGCCAGAGAGCAAGCCGGAGAGGGGGAAATGCTGGACCTTCTTGATATCGCGGCCCGGTTGGTGCGGGGCGAGGCGCAGTCTGCAAAATCCGGAGGAACCGCATGAGCGCTTTGTCCGGCTTCGCTTTTGCCCATCCGTGGGTTTTGCTCCTGCTTCTTCTTTTGCCCTTGATGGCCTGGCTCAAAGGCAAATTTGGAGGCACGGCGGGCGTTACTTTTTCGAACACCGCGATGGTGGCGAAAATCGGCAACCGTCGCCGCAGCCGTTCGGGCGCAATTTTGGCGGCGTTGACTTATCTGGCGCTGGCGCTGTTCATCGTGGCGTTGGCCCGTCCGCAACTTGGACGCGTGACCACACGGGTGCAGGCCACGGGGGTGGACATCATGCTCGTGCTGGATGTGTCGCGCTCGATGCTGGCGGAGGATTTCACCATTGGCACCCGGCGGGCCAACCGCATCGATGCGGTGAAACTCGTCACCGAACAATTCATCCGCGAGCGACCCAACGACCGCATCGGCTTGGTTGCTTTTGCGGGGCGTCCCTACCTTGTGAGCCCTCTCACGCTCGACCATGACTGGCTGATCCGGAATCTCGAACGGCTTCGTATCGGTTTGGTGGAGGATGGCACCGCTATCGGCTCCGCTATCGCCTCCGCTGCAAACCGGCTCAAAGACAAGGAGGCGAAGACCAAGCTCATCGTGCTTCTCACGGACGGCGACAACAACGCCGGCAAGGTTCAGCCCCTTACTGCAGCCGAGGCCGCCAAAGCGCTGGGCATTCGCATTTACACAATCGGAGCGGGCACGGAAGGCGAGGCCCCGTTTCCGCTCACGAACCAGTTTGGGCGAACCGTCTATCGGAATGTGTTGGTGAAGTTCGATGAAAAGACGCTCCAGGAAATTGCGACCATGACGAGCGGTCAATATTTCCGGGCGACGGATACCAACTCGCTTCGCACGATTTTCGGAGAGATCGACAAACTGGAAAAATCCAAGGTGGAGGTCGAAAAAACGGCTCACTATCGCGATCTTTTCATGTGGTTCCTTATTCCGGGCCTTGCCTGTTTGGCTCTTGAAATCCTGCTTTCTCAAACCGTATGGAGACGACTGCCCTGACATTTGGTGCCCCTCATTGGCTCTGGGCCCTTCTGGTATTGCCGCTGATGGCGGGACTCTTTGTGTGGTCCCACCGGCGAGGTCAGGCTCTTGTTGCCAAAATCGTCGCCGTGCGCCTGCGGGATCAACTTTCCGGGTCTGTGAGTTCCTTGCGCCGCATTTTGCGTGCTTCGCTGCTGTTGGCATCCATCGCTCTGGCCATCGTGGCCCTCGCCCAACCGCGATACGGATTTCTGGAAAAAGAAACGAAACAAAAAGGCCGCGATGTCATCGTGGCGATCGATACCTCGCGCAGCATGCTGGCGACGGACATGACGCCCACGCGGCTCGCGAGGGCAAAACTTTTCACCCAAGACCTCGTCCGCCTTCTCCAGGGAGATCGCATCGGACTCGTTGCCTTTGCCGGTTCGGCGTTTTTGCAGGCTCCGCTCACTCTTGACTACAATGCGGTCACCAATGCGCTCGATGAGTTGGACACCACCGTCATACCCAAAGGCGGCACCAACATGGCGGCGGCCATCACGGCTGCACGGGAGGCATTTGGAAAGGCCGAGGGACAAACACGCGCGCTGGTTGTTCTGACCGACGGCGAGGAACTCGATGCGGATGGCATCGCGGCCGCGAAGCAGGCGGCAGCCGAGGGGATTCGTATTTTTACAGTGGGAGTTGGATCGCCCGAAGGATCGCTGATTCCGATCCGGCTCGACGATGGACGCTCGGATTTTGTGCGGGACTCCGCTGGCAAGCCGGTCACATCCAAATTGGACGAATCACGCCTGAAGGAAATTGCAAGCGCCACGGGTGGATTTTTCACGCTCATTGGCCCTGATGCCGCGCGTGAGGTTTTTCAAAAAGGCATCGAGCCGATGGAGCTCAGCGAGACAGGGGTTTTCACGGCGATGCAGCCTGTCGAACCAGGCCGGTCCTTCCGCAAGCGGTGCCACGGCCGAGACAAATGCGGAAAGGTCGACTCGGCCGTCGGCGGCCAACTGGATCGCCTCGGGGTAGCGGCCAGCCGAGGCACAGGAGCCCTGAAGCCGAATCTGGCGGGTAACGACCGCCTGGAGGGGGAGTTCGATCGTGGGGGAGACATTCCCCACGAGGACGACGGTGCCGCCCCGCGTGACCGCCCCGATGGATGTCGCGACCGCGGAGGAATTCCCGACGGCCTCGATGACCAGGTCGGCGCCGTCGGTGTCCTCCGACGATCGCCCCCAAGCATTGAGAAGCTGGGCCACGTCCG
>JBJTGE010000046.1:0-3907 GCA_046093785.1 Spartobacteria bacterium | reverse complement strand
GGGCTCATTCGCGAGGATGTGCAGAAGGTGAACGACAAGGTGCCGATCCTTGGCGACATTCCCATGGCAGGTCGTCTCTTCCGCTCCAATGTGGATCAGAAGATCAAGAAAAACTTGATCGTCTTCGTCACGGCACGCCTCATGAATGCGGAGGGCCAGCCCTTGCTGCAACAGGATGACGAAGAGGAAGCCGTGGAGCCGATCGGGCTTCCGGAAGACCTGCCTCCTCCAGCCATCACAACGCGCTCGGTTGGGAAATAGCGCTTCAATAACACCCGGTCTGCGGCAGAGGTCTTGATTGCCGTTTGCGGGTTTCTAAAATGCCGCGATGATTTCGATCCGGGAGGACATTGAGGTGGGCACGGCCTCGCCATTTCAGCGCGAGGTGGAGGGGATTTTCTCGGAGACCGGCATTCTCTCGGGTGCGGCATCTTTTGAATACCGCGCGGAGCAGCAGCGCATGGCCGGGGCGGTGGCTCGAACGATCGAGACGGGCGGGCATCTTGTGGTCGAAGCGGGCACGGGCGTTGGAAAATCCCTCGCCTACTTGATTCCGGCGGCGTTGCATGCGGTGCGCACGAAGCGCAAGGCGGTGATCTGCACCCATACGATCGCGCTCCAGGAGCAGCTCATGTTCAAGGACATTCCGCTCGTGCAAAAGATCGTCCCCGACGAGTTCGAGGCGGTCTTGCTCAAGGGGCGGCAGAATTACCTCTGCACCACGCGCCTGGCGCGCGCGCTTTCGCAGTCGAAGGAATTGTTCACCACGCCGCAGCACGCCGAGCTGGAGCGCATCCGCGAGTGGAGCATGCAGACGAAAGATGGCTCCTTGAGCGATTTTCTGGAGCAGCCGGATCCCGCCGTGTGGGAGGAGGTGCGCAGCGAGCAGCATCTCTGCACCCCGAAGACATGCTGTCCGGGGAGCGGATGTTTTTATCAGAACCTGCGCCGCCGCGTGGCGAACGCGAAGATGGTCGTCCTCAACCATGCCCTTTTCTTCACACTCCTCAATGCGGTGGAGGATGCCGAGAGCCGAACGGGCGGGCTTCTTTTTGCAAATGACTTTGTGATTTTCGACGAGGCGCACACGATGGAGGAGGTCGCCGCGCGCCACATCGGCATGGAGGTGTCCCAACTCGGCCTGCGCCGCGTCATCCAGCGTCTCTACAATCCCCGCAGCAAAAAAGGTCTCTTCCAGATGCTCAAAAACGGCCCCGCCTGCCGCGCGGTGAGCGATGTTCTGCCGGTGGCGGACAGCTTTTTTCAGCAGGTCACCAAACAATGCACTTTTAAAAAAGGAAGGGAGTTCCGCGTCCGCGAGGCAGGCCTCGCCGAAGGCGGAGAGGTGTGCGGAGCCTTGGCGCGCCTTGGCGAGTTGATCGGTATCGAAGCGGGAAAATGCGAAGATGAAACCTACACCTCCGAACTCCAGGAGGCCGCCCGCAAGCTGCGCTCGGCCCGCTCGGCGATCACGGACTTTCTCGCGCTCGAGGAGCCAGACCATGTGTATTGGGTAGAGCAATACGGCCGCACGGAGGAGTTCTGCACCCTGCGCACCGCCCCTGTGAACCTCGCCGACGCCCTCCGGAGGCTGATTTTCCGCGAGGGCGCGTGCACCGTGCTGACCAGCGCGACGCTCTCCACCGGCGCGCCGGATTTATCGTATTTCCGGAACCGCGTCGGTGCCGAGGAGGTGCCCGCCCTCCAGATCGGGAGTCCCTTCGACTACGAGAAACAAATGAGCCTCCACCTCGTGGAAAAAATGCCCGATCCGAAGGCGCCCGATTACGAATCCTCACTGGCCAAGTGGATCGCCCACTTCACCGAGAAGAGCGAAGCCCGCGCGTTTGTGCTTTTCACCAGCTACCAGACGATGCGCTCGGTTGCGGAACTCGTGGAGCCCGTCTTCGAGAAGCGAGGCTGGCAACTCCTCGTGCAAGGCGGGGGAATGCCCACGCAACGCATGGTGGCGGAGTTCAAGGAGAACCCGCACAGCATCCTCTTCGGCGTTTCCAGTTTCTGGACGGGCGTCGATGTGCCCGGCGAGGCCCTCTCGAGCGTCATCATCACCCGCCTCCCCTTCACCACGCCCGACCATCCGCTCACCGAGGCGCGCCTGGAGGCGATCGAGGCCGAGGGCGGAAGGGCGTTTGAAAACTACTCGCTCCCCGAGGCGATCCTCAAACTCCGTCAAGGCGTGGGCCGCCTCATCCGCAGCAAGACAGACACGGGCACGATCGTCATTCTCGACAGCCGGATCGTGTCAAAGCCGTATGGACGCGCCTTCCTCCGCGCCATGCCGAAATGTCCGGTGGAAATCCACTGAAGCTGGATTTTTCAGGTCGAAGCGGATTAGCCTGCGGCCGTGGAGTCTTCACGCCTTCAGGAAATGCCGATGGACGAGCGGCCGCGCGAGAAAGCCGAGCGCCATGGATTCGATGCGCTCTCGGATGCCGAGTTGCTTGCCATTTTCATCCGCACCGGAGTCCCTGGAAAAAATGCCCTCGCCGTCGCCCGCGACCTGCTGCGCGATTGCGGCGGCTTCGCGCAACTCGCCCGCTGCACGCCAAAAGAAATCCGCAGCCACGCGAAGGGCATCGGACCCGCCAAGTCCCTTGAAATGGCGGCCGCTTTCGAAATCGGAAAACGCCTCGCACGCGGCAAAACCCTCTCGCCGATCCTCGACACGGCGGAGCGGATTTTTGATTTCTTCGGACGCGAGTTCATGGCGATGCGACAGGAGTCGCTGCGCGTGCTCCTCCTCGATACGAAACTTCGCTTGATCCGCATGGAGGAAATCAGCCTCGGTTCGGTGAACGAATGCATCGCGCATCCGAGGGAAATTTTCCGCCAGGCGCTTGTGCACAGCGCATTCGCCGTGGCCGTCGTGCACAACCATCCGAGCGGCGACCCCTCGCCAAGCGCGGCGGATTACCGCATCACGCGCAATTTGAAAGAGGGCGCGCATTTCCTCCAAATCAATCTCATCGACCATGTCATCCTGGGCTCGCCGGATGGTGGTCGCGTGCCGTATTTCAGTTTCAAGGAGGCAGGCGTCATATGAAAATCCATCCCACAGCCATCATCTCACCCGCAGCCCGTCTGGGCGAAAATGTCGAAGTCGGTCCCGGTGCCATCATCGGAGAGGGCGTTGTGATCGGCGCGAATTGCGTGATCCAAGCCCATGCGGTCATCGAAGGCGACACGACACTCGGCGAGGGCAACACCGTGGGCTACGGCGCGGTGATCGGCGCCCCGCCGCAGGACTACGCCCACTCGCCCGAGATCAAAAGCTCCGTGGTCATCGGCAACCACAACCGCATCCGCGAATATGTGACGATCCATCGCGGCACAAAAGAAGGCACGGTCACGCGCGTGGGTGACAAGTGCTTCCTCATGGTGGGTTGCCATCTCGGGCACAATGTCGAGGTCGGAAACGAAGTCGTGATCGTGAACAACTGCCTCCTCGGTGGCTATGCGCAGGTGGGCGATGGAGCTGTCCTCGGCGGCGGCGCGGTCTTTCACCAGTTTGTCCGGATCGGAAAGCGCGCGATGATCGCCGGAGGGTCGCAGTTCAATAAAGACATCCCTCCATTTTCGATGGCCCAACTTTTCAATCTACTATCGGGCATCAACATCATCGGCCTGCGGCGCGCAGGCTTCAAAGCCGAGACGCGCACGGAAATCCGCCGCGCGTTCAAGCTCGTCTTCCGCTCGGAAATGCCAGTCAAGGCGGCGTTGGAAAAAGCCCGCGAGTCGGAATGGGGCGCGGAGGCACAGGAGTTCTTCGATTTCATCGCCTCTTCCAAACGCGGCTGCGCGACAAGCAACCTCGCCAAGGGACAGGTGATCCCCTTCGAGGATATCGTCGAGTAGGGCATCTCATACCGATGGCTGTCTACTGATC
>JBJTGE010000045.1:0-3784 GCA_046093785.1 Spartobacteria bacterium | reverse complement strand
ATTCTTCAGATAAGTGGGATGAAAAAATTGAAAAAGACATCCTGAGTGGTCGTCTGGCCAAATTTGTTGCCAAGGCCGATGAAGATTTTGAGGCGGGTCGTTGCTCCAGCCTGTGAATCATTTCGCTTCCCCTGACTTCTGGTTTTTTTACAGGCAACTTCCTGATGAAATTCAAAGTCTCGCCGACAAGAATTTCGAACTCCTAAAGCAAAACCCAAGACACCCCTCCTTGAGGCTAAAGAAAATCGGTGTGATTTATACCGCCCGCGTTGGGCTGCACTACCGAGCTATGGCAAAGGAAAGGCCAGAAGGATTGGTGTGGTTTTGGATCGGGCACCACTCCGTTTACGACAGCCTTATTCAGTAAAAGCAGAATCTTTGTAAAAAAGCATTCAGATCCTGCACCAGCAGCCCCTCGACTCCGCTTTATTCTTCCAAAGCCCTCGACCCTCGACCCTCGACTCTCGACTCTCGACTCTCGACTCTCGACTCTCGACTCTCGACTCTCGACTCTCGACTCTCCTACCATGTCCGACACCGTCATTCGCGTTGAAAATGTATCAAAACTCTACCGCCTGGGCGAAGTGGGCACGGGGTCGTTGGCGCATGATGTGAATCGGTGGTGGCACAAGGTGCGGGGGAAGGAGGACCCATATCTGAAGATCGGGGAGGTGAATGATCGGACGAAGTCTGCGAAGCAGGCGCGGACGGAGGGAACCACCAATCACACCAATAAACACGAAAAATTAACCACAACCGAGCGCTTGGGCGGGTGCGAGGAAGAGCAACCGAAGGTTGGCCCGAAGGGTGAGGGAGTTTTGAAGGGCCATCTTCAAGCTCGCTTGAAAGTGGGCCCTCAAAAATGCCGCCAGACCGGGCACCGGTCGTGCCAGCATCGGATTCTTCATCCGTGTTAATCAGTGAATTTGACTCGCTCGATCCCTCTCGTCTCGCCCTTCGGGCCGACCTGCGGTCGCTCCATCTCGCACCTGCCCCGGCGCTCGATTGTGGTTAAAAATCTTCTGCACTCGCTACCACTGACTCGCCACTCTTTACGGCATTCCACATCGATTGCTTCGTTGCTGGAGGTCGGCACGGGGTTTCATCCGGAATTGACGGGTCGTCCCTGCTAACGCAAACCGCCCTTCGACAAGTTGAATAAAATGTTCAAAAAATATTGAACATTTTTAAAAAACGCATATTCTCTCCCTCGTCATCCCTCCCTCACAGAGGCTCGTGGAAAACAATATTCTTACCATGCCGCCGGTAAAAGACGCCCCTTTTACCAAGGGCGGCAGCTTGTCTGTAAAAAAATCAAAAGCCCTGCGAGCCGCACCAGGAGAGGATCTCCAGACATCACCGACTCCAGCGCTCAGTGCCTTTCAGCTTGAGTCCGTCGCACTTTTTATCCATGTGTTCGGAGCCCTCTCGCTGCCCCGTTCCATCGGTGAAATTTACGGTCTCCTCTTCAGCACGCCGGAACCTCTCTCGCTCGACGATGTGCAGTCCCGCCTGCAGCTCAGTCGCGGCTCCGCAAGCGAAGGCCTGCGCTGGCTCCGCTCCCTCGGCGCCGTGAATCAAGTTTACCTGCCCGGCATCCGCAAGGAGCACTTCACCGCCGAAACCAGCCTGCGCAAGCTCGCCAGCGGCTACCTCCGCGATCGCATCGACCCCCATCTCGAAAACGGCCCCAACCGCCTGAGCATCCTCGAGTCCAGCATCGACCCCACCTCGGCCACAGCCCACTTCGAAAAATCCCGCCTCGGCCAGATCGCCGGCTGGTATAAATTCTTCGGCAAGGTCCTGCCCCTCATCAAGGCCCTCGCCGGGAAATTTTAACCCGGTTCGATCGATCTCAAGGATCAATAAACACATGACCTCCTGCGACTTCCCCGTCCGCACAGAAGGGCTCGCCGGCTGGCTCGCCACATGGAACCCCATCTCGCCCCTCATCACCATGCCCGTGAATGCCTCACCGCGCAACCCCTCACGCTCCTGCCCGCCTTCTGGATCGTCACCATTTGCGCCGCCATCGCCGCCATCGCCGCCTTCCTCGCCCTCGTCCTCGTCCTCTTCCGCCTCGCCATGCCCCACCTCATCGCCCGCATGGGCGGGTAGGGGAGTAGGCCGTAGCGGGTAGCAGGTGAAAAAATCCAAGCGAAGGAAAAATCGAATCACGCATAACCAGATTGAATGCCGAAAATTTTGAAGTCGAAAATTTCGACTTCAAATCCGCACCTTTCATCCGAAGCCGAGCCACCCCGTTGAATTCAGAAAACCGAGTGCAATTTTCGTTTGCAATCTAACTCAATCAATGCGATAATCCGCAAATGAAAAATGCGGCCGCCGAACCCAACTCCCATGCCCGCGGCGCGGCGGCAAGATTTGTTGACGCGTGCCTCAAGTCCGGTCGATACGGATTTGCCATTGATGAGGCCATGGCCGCGACTGGTTTGGACTCGCGGTGTGCCAAAGACCAACTCCGCCGTTTGAGCAACCGAGTGGTGAGAGTGGCGCGCTGGCAATCTTACTTTTTGATCAAAGGCGATGCCGATGGTGCCACCGGAGCACCGGCATACGATCGTTGGTTGGATGATTATTTCCATTGGTTGGAACATCCCTATTATGTCGGACTTTACTCCGCTGCGGCCATTTACGGATCGCAGCCACAGGCCATCCAGGCTGTTCAGATCGTCACGGATTCCCCGCGTCGCGAAGTGAGTGTCGGGCGGCAACGACTCCGGTTTTTTGTGAAATCCCGATGCCCTTCCACCCAAGTGCAGCAGGCTCCGGCCTCGTTCGCCCCCTTGAAAGTCAGCACACCCGAGGCGACCATCTTCGACCTTGTGCGCTATGCGTCCCGTTTGGGAGGAATCGCCCGTGTCACCGAGACCATTTCTCCATTGCTGCATTTATTGAAATCCTCTTCCTTGAAGCGAGTTCTCGAGACCGAAGACGAAGTAGCTACCACGCAAAGGCTGGGATTTCTCTTCGAAAAAATGGGGCGCATGGACTTGGCTTCCACAGTCGAGAAGTCTATGCCCGCCCGCCGAGTTTGGGTGCCACTCGCCGCTGGCGCGGGTTGCACACCGCACGCTCCGCGCAACGAACGCTGGCGC
Organism: Spartobacteria bacterium; assembly: GCA_046093785.1. GTDB lineage: Bacteria > Verrucomicrobiota > Verrucomicrobiia > Chthoniobacterales > Terrimicrobiaceae > UBA967. The sequence continues at coordinate 665 of JBJTGE010000045.1, read as the reverse complement.
ATCCTCGAAAATGCTCCCGACCTATGACTCCGATCACCCCACAGGATGTCGTGGCCCATCAACTCGAAGTGCCATGGCCGAACTTGCGTCAAGTCGAGCAGGACTTGCTCCTCTGTCGATCCATGGCCGCGCTCTTCAGTGATGAATTTCTCTCCGGGCAATTGGCCATGCGAGGCGGCACCCTCCTGCACAAAGTCCACCTTGCACCCGCCGCCCGCTACAGCGAAGACATCGACCTCGTCGTCGTAGGCGACCGACCCGAAGACCACATTCGCAAAGCCTTGCACCGGGTGTTGCAGCCCGTGTTGGGAAAACCCCAACGCTCCGTGTGGGAAACCATCAGCCTGGCTGTGCGGAACGCCATCCGGCCATCCAGAGTATTGCGAAACACCTACGAAGTCCCCTCTGTTGTCGAACCCCGGTATTCGCTACACATCGTGGTCGAAGCCAATGTGACCGAACGCATCCCGCATCGCCCGATCGCCCACCTTTCCTTTGCATTCCCCTTCCGAAAAAAACAGATCGCAACCACCGTGCGCGGATACGAGATCAATGAAATGCTCGGCACAAAAATGCGGGCGCTATTCCAGCGGAGGCGAGGCCGCGATCTTTTCGATCTCCATCGAGCCATCACGATGCCATTGCAAGGATTCAGCTCAGCTGCG
>JBJTGE010000044.1:0-5260 GCA_046093785.1 Spartobacteria bacterium | reverse complement strand
TCGCATGTGAGGATGGACTGACCGTCAATATGCCGCCGGTGGCGTTTTTCACAATATTCAATACGAGCCCGCATTTCGGGGCTTTAACGGATGCGCCCGCATCTTAAAGTGGTGCGGTGATTTCATCGTTCGCCACCATCTGCTGCCGGGGCCTCCTTTTTTTGACCCTCTGGTTCTGCTGTGCTGGCATCTCGCAGGCCGACGGCGGGCGGGTTCTGGCCGAGAAAACAGCCGGAGGCTATCGCGTGGTTTTGTTTGGACGTCCCTCGCCCCTGCGCGCGGGCATGGCCGATCTCAGCGTCTTTCTTGAGCAGGCTGGGAAGTCCAGTCCAGTGCTTGATGCCGTGGTTTACTTTCGCCTCAACAAACTCAGTCGCGCCACACCGGAGTTGGCATGGCGTGGCAGCGGGTGCGTTGCGCCGGGGCAAGCGGTGGCTGCGACTCAAGGACACTCTGGCAACAAACTCCTTTACTCCGCCATGCTTGGAATTCCGGAGCCGGGTCTGTGGGAGTTGGGAGTCTCCATTTCGCAAGACGGCAAGAGGGTGGACCTCCCGTTCGAGCTTTCTATCGAACGCGCCCTTCCGCCGGTGTTGACTTGGTGGCCTGTCGTCGCGCTCATGCCGCTGGGAATTCTGATTTATCTCTGGCGCGCGTATCTTTTGAAACAACGGCGACACCTATGAGCAGCGTCACGGGATTGATCGAGAGGGTGACCTTTCACAACGAGGAGACGGGATTTTGCGTTGTGAGGGTGAAGGTCGATGGACGCCGCGATCTGGTAACCGTCGTAGGGCGCGCTTCGAGTATCAATGCCGGGGAATGGCTCACCGCCGAGGGGGCCTGGATTCAGGATCGCGACCACGGCACGCAGCTCAAGGCGGAGTTGCTCCAGACGAGCGCGCCGACCTCGCGCGAGGGTATCGAAAAATACCTCGCAAGCGGACTCATCAAGGGCATCGGGCCCGTTTATGCCAAGAAGCTGGTCGAAAAATTCGGCGAGTCTGTTTTTGACATCATCGATCGTGAGTCCGCGCGCCTTGAGCAGGTGAGGGGAATCGGCTCCGAGAGAAGGCGAACGATTCGCACAGCCTGGGCCGAGCAAAAGGTCGTGCGGGAGATCATGGTTTTCCTGCACTCGAATGGCGTGAGCACCAGTCGAGCGGTGCGAATCTACAAAACCTACGGGGACGAGGCGGTGGAGAAGGTGCGGGCGAATCCCTATCTGCTCGCACGAGACATTTCGGGAATCGGATTCAAAACGGCGGATCAGATCGCCCGCAAACTTGGCATCCCCGAGGATTCGATTCTGCGTGCCCGCGCCGGGCTTTCACACGCCCTCTCCGAAGCTGGCGGGAATGGTCACTGTGCGCTTCCCGAGGAGATTCTGCTCAAAAATGCCGCCGACCTTCTGGAAATGGACTCCCTTATTTTACAGCGGGCGCTTTCGGAGATGCTCGATGAGGGCGAATTGGCGAGGGATGACATAACCGGCGAGGATTTGATTTTTCTGCCTTCAATCCAGCGCGCCGAGATCGAGATCGCCTCGCGCCTGGCTCGAATGGCGGGCGGCAAGGCGGAGTATCCCGGGATCGATGCCGACAAGGCGATTGATTGGCTGAAGGAAAAAAAGTCCATTGATCTGGCTCCCAGTCAGGCCGACGCGTTGCGCAGGGCGCTCTGCTCGCGTGTGCTCGTGATCACCGGCGGCCCGGGTGTCGGCAAGACGACTTTGGTGAATTCCATCCTCACGCTTCTGCGTGCCAAGAAGGTGAAGTGTCTCCTCTGCGCGCCGACAGGTCGCGCGGCGAAGCGCCTCTCCGAAACCACCGGTCTCGAAGCCAAGACCATTCATCGACTGCTGGAATACCAAAATGGCGGGTTTTCCAAAAACGCCTCGAACCCTCTGGACTGCGACCTGCTCGTTGCCGACGAGACATCGATGATGGATGTGCACCTCATGTCCAAACTCCTCCAAGCCCTGCCAGCGCGGGCTCATTTGATTTTGGTGGGCGATGTGGATCAGTTGCCGAGCGTGGGCCCCGGTGCCGTGCTCGGGGATATCATCCGCAGCGGCAGGGTGCCTGTGGTGCGGTTGACGGAAATTTTCCGCCAGGCCTCCAGCAGTCGGATTATCGTCAACGCCCATCGCATCAACAGCGGGCAGATGCCCGATGCGGAGAAAGACTCGGATTTCTTTTTCATCGAGCGGGAGGAAGCGGAGTCGGTTCCCGCAACCATTCTTGAACTCGTTGCCGAGCGCATCCCTCGAAAATGGACATTGGATCCGCGCCGCGATATTCAAGTCCTTTGTCCGATGAACCGGGGTTCTCTCGGCACAGCGCAGATGAATCGCATTCTCCAGGACAGCCTCAATCCCAAGCGCAACGGCGATCCCGTGGTGGAAAAATTCGGCTGGGAATTTCGCGTGCGCGACAAAGTCATTCAGACCCGCAACAACTACGACAAGGAGGTCTTCAATGGCGACATCGGCGAGGTGCTCAAAATCGACGACTTCGAGCGCGAGGTCGTCATCGGCTTCGACGGGCGGGATGTCGTCTACGATTTCAACGAACTCGACGAAGTCTCCCTCGCCTACGCCATCACCATCCACAAAAGCCAAGGCTCCGAGTTTCCCGTCATCGTCATGCCCCTCGCGATGCAACACTACCTCCTCCTCCAAAGAAACCTCGTTTATACAGGCATCACCCGTGGTCGCCGTCTCGTCGTGCTCGTGGGTCAAAAAAAAGCCCTCCAAACCGCTGTGAGGAATGCCAGCGCCGTGCGGCGATTCACCGCCTTGGAAAAACGATTGAGCTGACCCGCCTGCCGCGCGCCCGGCTTTTTTTTATTTCTCCAACAAAGCGCTTGCAGTCGCCCCGTCCCTCCTCTAAAAACACTCCTCCTTTTACGAGGAGCCTTAGCTCAATCGGTTAGAGCGCTGCCCTGTCACGGCAGAGGTTGCGGGTTCGAGCCCCGTAGGCTCCGCATTTTTTTTGTTGCGGATTCCCCCTCTGCAGCCTCTTGAATACTCGCTCTGCGGGCGAGACGCTCAATTACCGGAGTTTCTCGGAGTTGCCTCAAAGCGCCTTTGATTTGTAACAAATTGTCAGGAAAACCCCTGCTCTCGCGGGAGGTTTTTTAGCTACTGGAGTAGAGTTTATTCCAAAATCGATGCAAAGGCGATTGGTTGTTTGAAAAATAAATCCCATAATCCTTTCAAAGTAGAATAATGAATCAAATTCTAAACATGCATTGACGGAATGTTTAGATTATTCATTATAATTAACTCGTGAAGAGAACTGGAAGGCATTCTCTAATCAAGAACCTCTACGCGGCCATACCCCACGGGGCTCCTTTTGATTTGGAGGCGCTGGCTGCTCAGAAGATTTCCCCCAAGCAGGCCGCTCAATATGTGAAAAGCGGTTGGCTCATCAGGTTGGGTCCGGGAGTCTATGCCTATCCCTCCGACTCGCTGGACGCACCGAGCTGCATTCGTCTCCTCCAAAGAAAATCCCCCGGCCTGCATGTAGGTGGCAAAAGCGCGCTCGATTTGCATGGGGTTCGCCACAACCTCGCATTCCGTCAAAACTGGATTCTATGGGGTGAGAGCCGCTTCCTCCTGCCTGAGTGGTTCACATCTCGTTTCCGCGCTCGATTTGTTCACACCCAGCTTTTTGATTGGAAGCCTTCCTTGTTGAATGACGAGACCATTTCGACTCCAGCTGGAGCTTTGGAAAACCTCAAGGTCTCCGTGCCGGAACGCGCCGTCCTTGAGCTTCTGTCTCAGGTCGGCATTCATCAGGATTTGGAAGAAGCCCGCAATTTGTTCGATGGTCTGCGCAACCTCCGCACTGAACTTTTAGGGCGGCTCCTGGCCTGCTGCACTAGTGTGAAGGTGGTTCGACTTTTTCTCACATGGGCACGCAAAACCGCCGTTGTGGATGTCGATCAACTTCTCAAGGACCACAAAATAAAGACCGGCAGCAAAAGTCGCTGGATCACCCGACTGAAGGACGGCACCCTGTTGACTCTCAAGAATGGATAAAACCTACATCGAGGCCGTGAAGTTGATGCTTCGCATTGCTCCGGATGTTTTCGAAGGAACCCCCTTCGCACTCAAAGGAGGCACGGCCATCAACCTCTTCGTCCGTGAAATGCCCCGACTCTCGGTCGATCTCGATCTCGTCTATGTGAACCGCGCGACCCCGAGGCAAACGGCCTTGGAGGAAATCGCGGCAAGTCTCCAAATCATTTCCCAGCGCCTCAAAAAAGCCGGACTCTCCACCCGCAAAGTGGGCAACAAGGAAATGGGTGATACCAAACTGCTGATCGACGAAGGGTCCACGATGGTCAAAATCGAGGTCAACACTGTGCTTCGAGGCACCGTCTACCCGGTCGAAAATCGTCAACTCGCGCAGACAGCTGCCAAGCACTTCATGGCGGAGTTGGCCGTTCCCGTCCTTTCCGAAGCGGAATTATACGGTGGCAAGCTCGTGGCGGCCCTGGACCGCCAGCACCCGAGGGACCTTTTCGATGTCCATTGCTTGTTCGAAGCCGAGGGACTCACGGACGCCATGATCGAATGCTTCGTCATTTATCTGTCCGGACATGATAAACCGCCCTACGAGGTTCTCGAAGCGCGCGACAAGGACATCTCAGCGACCTACGAGGAACAGTTCGCCGGGATGGCAGCGGTTCCAGTGCCCTTGGAGCAATTGATAGAAACCCATTCCCGCCTTCGATCCGAATTGATGAAGCGGCTCACCAGCGACCATAAAAATTTTCTTTTGAGCCTGCTTCGCGCCGAGCCAGACTGGAACCTTCTGCAATGCCCCCATGCTTCAGAATTACCAGGCATCCAATGGAAGTTGATAAACCTCCGGAAATTTCAAGAGCGCCAACCCAAAGCCTTCGCTGAACAAATCCGCAGGATGGAACAGGTGTTCGAATAGAACTCCAGTCATCGGAACTCGCCAGACATTTTGGGAAGTAGTTGGGGCCATAGAGGCACGCGAAATTTGTTTTAGAAAAATTTCTCCTCCCCCAGCGGATGTCTGACCAAGGCTGTTAGCGTTGCTGGTGAAATGATCACCAAAATCCTACACATCATCGAGAACTCATTCACTCGCATCCGCCCTCAGAGGCTCTTCCAGAAACGCTTTGAGTGGCAGAGCGAGTTTTTATTCGTGCGGGAGAAACAACCTTTCCATCCGGTCTCGTCTGCGCCTCGGACAGGTCTTGTTTCTGATATCGTCAA
>JBJTGE010000043.1:0-4021 GCA_046093785.1 Spartobacteria bacterium | reverse complement strand
CGTCGATAAGCAAGCGCATGAGCTCCACGACGCCGATGGCCGGGTGGGTATCGTTCAGCTGGATGGCAACTTTGTCCGGAAAGGTCTCCCAGTCGGTGTTGTCTTTTTCGAAGCGGCGGATGATGTCGCGCAGCGAGCAGGCGACGAAGAAATATTGCTGGATGAGGCGCAGTTCCTTGCCGGCCTCGGTGTGGTCGTTCGGGTAAAGAACCTTGCTGACCGTTTCGGCCATGTTTTTTTGCTGCACGGCCTGCTCGTAGCCGCCGCGATTGAAGGCTTCGAAATCAAACTCCTCGGGAGCCTTGGATTCCCACAGACGGAGGAAATTCACAGTCTCGGTGCCGTATCCGGGAATCGGAATGTCGTAGGGAATGCCGATGAGCTTGCGGAATCCGCTCCACACGCTGGTTGTCTGGCCGAGGGCGTCGGTGTGTGTCTCGACAGTGCCATAAATCGGGATTTCCTGAGCGTGTTGCGGACGGATGATTTCCCATGGCGAGCCGTATTTAATCCATGCGTCTGGCAATTCCACTTGGTAGCCATTGCGGAATTCCTGTTTGAAGAGTCCGTATTCGTAGTGGATGCCATAGCCGACCGCCGGGAGGTCGAGGGTGGCGAGGGAATCCAGGAAACAAGCGGCGAGGCGTCCGAGACCGCCGTTTCCGAGCGCCATGTCGTATTCCTCGTCGCGGGTCTCCTCAAGCGGATGGCCAAGCGTTTCCAAGGCCTCCGAGACCTCCTTCAGGACACCGGCATTGATCATGTTGCTCACGAAAAGACGGCCCATGAGGAACTCCATGGAGAGGTAATAAACCCGGCGCACATTGCCCTCGGAGTGAACCGCGAGGGTTTTCATCATGCGTTCGATGATCACTTTTTGAATCGCCTTGGAAGTGGCAGTCCACCACTCGCGGCGGGAGGCGGATACGGAGTCGCGGGCGAGTCCGAATTTCAGTTGATCGATGATTTCCTGCTCAAAGCTGATTGATTTGTCCTTTTTCATAATTCCCTTTTTCCCTTTTATTGAAGATGGCCGGATCGGCGAGAAAAAATTCGTGAATTGTGTGGTATCACCCGATCAGTGCTTCGAGTTCGTCAACGCGCTGCCGGAAAAGATCGAGCGTCGCCTGGATGGGGGCGGGCGAGTTCATATCGACACCGGCCTCGCGCAGGGTCTCCACCGGGAATTTGCTGCCGCCGCTTTTCAGGAAGCCGAGGTAGCGCGTGGCGTCGCCGGATTTCAACACCTGCGTGGCCAGAGCAACGGCTGCCGAGAGGCCCGTGGCGTATTTGTAAACATAGAAGGCGTTGTAGAAATGCGGGATTCGCAGACACTCGAGCTCCAGTTCCGCATCGATCGAGAATTGCGGGCCGAAGTAGTCATTCAGGAGTTTTCGATAGATGCCCTTGAAGCTCTCCAAGGTCAGCGCCTCGCCTGCCTCCTCGGCTGCATGGGCCTCGCGCTCGAATTCGGCGAACATCGTTTGCCGATAAAGCGTGCCCCGTATGTCATCGATCTGGCGATTTAAAATAAACGCCTTCATCGCGCGGTCGTCGGTCGTTTTCAGAAGATGCTCGGTGAGGAGCACCTCGTTGAAAGTGGACGCCACCTCGGCCAGGAAGATCGGGTATCCGTAGTTCTGGTAAAGCTGCGCTCCCCGCGCATACCAAGTGTGCATCGAGTGTCCGGCCTCGTGGGCGAGCGTGTAGACATCCGAGAAAACATCCGCCTTGTAGTTCATCATGATGTAAGGCGGGCTCGTGAATGTGCCATAGGAAAAGGCCCCGCTGCGCTTGCCTTTGTTCTCGTAGCGATCGCACCAGCGGCCATCGAGCAGGCCGTGCCTGAGAGTGTCTGTGTATTCAGTCCCCAGCGGAGTGAGGGAGGACATGACCCGCTCCACGGCCTCATCCCACGACACATTGGATTTCACATTTCCGACCATGGTCACATAGGTGTCGTAGTGGTGGATTTCCTCGAGCTTCAGCACGCGGCAGCGGAGTTCGAAATAGCGAAAAAGCGCATCCAGATTGCCCCGCACGGTCGAGATGAGGTTGTCATAAATCGTCGTCGGCACATCATCGGCGAAGAGCGCAGCCTCGCGCGCCGAGGGATAATTCCTCGCTCTGGCGTAAAAAACATCCGCCCGCACCGAGTTGGCGAGGCTGGATGCCAGAGTGAACCGGTGTTCGGAAAACTCCTTGTAAAATTGATGGAACGCCGCCTTGCGCACGGCGGGATCGCGTTGTTGAAGAAACGAGGAGAACGAACTCTGCGTGAGTTCCCGTTCGTTGCCATCCTCGTCCTTCAGCTTTCCAAAAATCATGTCCACATTGGTGAGCTGGGAGAATGTCTCGCTGTGCCCGCGCACGGCGGACGAGCCCAGTGCGAGCAGGCGTTCCTCCGCCGCGCTCAAGGTGTGCTTTTTCCGGCGGCGCAATTTGCGGAGCGGGATCGTCCAATCCGCAAGAGCGGGGTCTGCCAGAAACGCCTCGAATTTTTCATCGGGGATTTCCTGGATTTCCGGCGAGAGGAATGAAAATGCCTCGCCGACCCGCACCATGAGGCTGTCCAAGCGCGCCTCGCGTGCGAGCGCTCCGGCATCCGAGCTGTCGCCGGAAACGCACAAGGCCGCATACTGGTTCAGTTGCTCGGCCAACAGGTCGATGCCTTTTTCAAATTCCAAACACTTCGCCAATCCCGCCGCCGACTCGCCGAGCCGCCCTCGGAATCCGGCGACCTCCTCATACGACTTCTGTAGTTTGGCAAAATCCTCCTCCCAGCCCGTGTCGTTCGCGAAGAGGGGGGCGAGGTCCCATTTATCGGTTTCTGGAATTTCGGTGCGGAGTGGCGTGTGCGCGCTGGACATAGGGTCGCAAACCTAACACGGGCCTGGGAGGCTGCAAAAGTCACGAATATCGATTGGCTCAGGAGAGGAATTTGAGCGCCCATCCCAACCAGAACGGGATCGTCACAAGGCTTGCGAGTGATGTCGCAAGAACCACGCGCAATGCGGTCGGCATGTCGCCGCCGTGGAAGTTTTTTCTCCCATCGTGGAGGGAAGGAACACTAAGAATTGGGCGTGCCATCGTTTTTCAAATTTTTGAGGACTGTCTTTCTGGGCGTGGTCATTGTGGCCGGGGCTGCGGTGGCGCAAGGAAATTCCGCACAGGTGGATGCAGGACGAGCGGGGTGGCTCGACCAGTATTTGTTGGGGTGGCTTCCTGCACCTGCGCCATTGCTGGCCTCGGATGCCTGTGCACCATCCTCGGCAGTGAATGCGTTGGTTTTTTTGCAGAACAGCCACCCGGAGATATATGGGTTGTCGTTGGCGGGCGGCAGCGAAGAATCTTGGGCACAGACGGCGGCGCTTCTTGCGGGACCGGAGTATTTCAAAACCATTCCAGGCATCGGCACGGAACCCGTGCGCAACTTGCCGCTTGGCCTGCGCGCATTCCTCTCAAACCGTGGGCACGGGGGAACGCTGGTGCGCGGAGTTTTGCCGCAGGGAAATCCGGGTGGGTTGGTGAACGAATTGGTGGGGGCGTTGCCGGAGGATTATGAACAGGGCCTGCCATCGTTCGATGACCTCGGTGCCGCCTTGCTCGCCGGAAGCCCGGTGATTGTGAGTATTCTTTATGAGGGTCAAAGGCAGGGTCACAATGTGCTGGTGACCGGAGTGGAGTGGACTGGGAACGGAGTGGCTGCAACAGGGACGATGACTTTCATAGACCCGCTCGACCCTGCGAACTATGACGCGGAGGGTTTTCCGGTTTCGATGAAATTGACCACAGGGAATGTCACCATCCTGCCGAGCCTATCGTTGGGAAACCCCGCAGACGGCGTGGTGGACACCCTCACCAATGTGATGGCGCTGGACTATCTTCAATACCACGGGCCACTGCCCTACCAATCGGCAAACTACCTTCAAACGGTCGCATTGATCGGGGGAATGACTTTCCTGCAGGTGCCGGAACCTTCGGCGGCGGGACTCGCCGCGTTGGCGGGTGCGGCTTGGTT
>JBJTGE010000042.1:0-6186 GCA_046093785.1 Spartobacteria bacterium | reverse complement strand
GGTGTTGTCTGACTGTGACGCGGGTTTTGGATGGGGTGATGGAGTTTGATTTGCTGGAGGAGACGCTGCGCCGGACGAATTTGGAGGCTCTTGTTCCCGGGGCGGTGGTGAATCTGGAACGCTCGCTGGCGGCTGATGGCCGGTTGGGTGGGCATTTTGTGCAGGGGCATGTGGATGCCACCATTCGCGTTCGTTCTGTTGTGCGGCGGGGCGCGGATATTCGTTTGGACTTTGAAATGCCTGAGGAGTTTGCCGGTTACCTTGCCTACAAGGGGTCGGTGGCCATCAATGGTGTCAGTCTCACGGTGGCTGAAGTGGGGGCGGAAACCTTCACGGTTTGGATCATTCCCCACACGGCGGGCGCGACGAATCTCGGAGTTCTGGAAGCGGGGCGCATGGTGAATTTGGAGTGCGACATGCTGGCGAAATACACCGCGCGGATTCTGGAGTGTCGGCGCGACTGAGCGCGTCGGCTCTATTCCAAGCCGCGTTGGAAGATGTCGATCTCGTCGAATCCGAGATAGTGGCCGAGTTCGTGGAGAAATGTGATGCGCACCTCCTCGCGGTAGGAGTCCTCCTCGGCGCCGCACATGTCCCAGTGGTTTCCGAGCCAGAGCACGATCCTTGGCATTTGGGGGCTGGACGGATCGGCGGCATCCGAGCCTTCGAAGAGGCCGAGTTGGTCGCTATCCACTCCGTCCGCCTCGTGTTCCGGCGAGGGGAATTCCTCCAGCACAGTGGTGACTCCGTTCAATGCGTCGCGAAGCGGGCCGGGAAGTTCCGAGCGGATTTGCTCGATCTCCTGCGATGCCAACTTCAGCAGGTGGGAAAAGGGTGCGTTTGGATTTCCTTCAAAATTCATCGTCCACTGTGCGTTGCCGTTCGATTGGTCAGGGAGGAAACAAAATCACCGGAGCGCCAAAAAAAGCCAGTTATTCTGTTTTCAAAAGTCTGCTGCGTTCATTAAGGTTCACTCTGTTTATGGGCCCCGAAGAAGATTTTATGGAATCAAGCCTCGAGCGTTGCCGACGGGGTGACTTGGAGGAGCTGTCCCGTGTTTATGCTGAGCTTTTGCCTTTGGTCCAGAGATACCTTCAAAATCTCGGCGCGTCTGCGATGGAGGCGGAGACTTTTGCCGCCGAGGTGTTGAGCGATTGCCTGGTTGGCACCCTCACGCGTCCGCCTTTGATTCAAAAATACCACGGCCGCAGTTCGCTTGCCACATGGGTCACGGCTGTGGCCAGAAACCGATATTTCGACTTTATGCGTGGACAAAAAATGGACCAGGCCATGGCCTCGCGCCTGCAGGAGGCTTTGATGGCGGGGGAGGGATGGGTGGAAAACACTTTTCCCGACGAGCATGTCTTCACCACGCTGCGCCAGGCGTTGATTGAGGCCTTCCGCTCGATCTCCGCGACCGATGCCGTGCTCTTGCACCTCGTTCACGGCCACAAGGTGGATCAGCGTATTCTGGCGAGATCGCTGGGTTGGTCGGATACGAAAATGAGCCGCCATCTTTCCTCGCTGCGCTCCGAGTTGAAGCAGAAGGTCAACAGTTCCCTCCATGGCACCGGACGGGGAGACGCTCCCAAGTGGGAGGACTTCGTTCAGGTTTGCGGTCAAATGCTCGAACCTCTTTAAAAAATCCATGAACACGCATTCCTTTGATTCCCTCCCGGACGATGCGCCTTTCGAGTGGCTTCTCGATATGTTTTTCCGGTCCGAGTCGGTGGCCTGTTTTTCTGGTCAATCGGATGACGAGGAAATCCATGACACCATGCGTGAGATGGCTGAGGGCCGTCTTGAGCCGGTCCGGGTGCACGAGCTTTTCGGCAAGGTCAGATCGGATTCGTCTGCCGTGGCGCGCCTCGCTTCGATCCTTCAGGAGTCCAAGGCCGTTGCTTTGGAGGCGGGGGAATGATCGCGCAAAAACCGCAGACGGAACGGCCCGTCATTCGAGCCGCCGCGCTGCCTGAAGGCGTCGAGCCGCCTGCTGGAAACGGCGTGCTTTTGGAAGCTTGGATGGATACTCAAGCCGGCGCGATCTGCCGGGGCGAGTGGAAGGAATGGCCTCCCTCGGGAAGTTTCGATTTGCTCCGTGATGCGGTGAAGTCCGTTGACGCCGACGAGGGGGCATTGTGGTTGGTGGATGATGTGGCGCGCGCGCTTCGACCCTGCTTCAGCGTTGGCCAACATACCGATATTTTTCTGAATGAGATTCGCCAACCGCTTAGCTCGGGTCTGATCAGCATGGTTTTTTTCACCGAGAATTCGATTTGCGAGGCCGAGGTGGGGCGGCGGAGCGAGTATTGTCCGGATGTCGATTCGCGTCTTGGTATGAAGACCAAGGCGATGATTGCGATACCGGTCTTTTTTGCCCAGAGGTGCCGGGGTGTTTTTTCAGCGGTTCTTTTCGACAAGGCAGGCGGAACGAGTCGAAAAAACGCCTTTCTTTCCGCAGACTTTGAAGTCCTCTCGCAGGCGGCGGCGCTCTGGAGCGAGTTGATGGATTCCCAGCTTGCCGGAGTCGGCATGCAAAGCGGCGGCGCTGTCTTGACATGAGGGGAGTCGTGCAGTCGGTGGACTTCGCGGATGCGGCGCGGCGCGGCGATGGCCGGGGAGTGAGGGTGGCCGTGCTCGATTCCGGGATCGAAAGGCTCCATCCGGAGTTCCGGGGGGCGGACTTCGACGATGATCTTTGCTTTGCCAGCACGGGAAATGAAGAAGCTCCCAAAGATGCGGGCGGCACGGATTTCTTCGGCCACGGAACCGCTGTTGCCGCTGTGCTTCTCCAGACCGCGCCCGCCGTGACGATCGGCAGCTTCCGGGTGCTCGGCGGCGAGGCCTACGGACGCGATGAAATCATCCGCCGCGCCGCACTGGAAGCCATTGCGCGGGGGTATCACATCATTCACTGCAGTTTTGGCGCGAGCGGATCGCCTTTCACCGTCATGTCCTTCAAATCTTGGATCGATGCGGCGTATCTTGCCGGTGTCCATGTGGTCGCCGCATGCAACAACGGGGGATCCTCCGTGCGCGTCTGGCCCGCGCATTTCACAAGCGTGGTGGCGGTGGATTCCACAACAGGTGTTGCGAATCCGGGCATCCAAAGGCGCGCGGGCTCCCTCGTGGGGTTTGCGGCGCAGGGAGGAAACGGCTCGCGATTGCCTTGGAGGGATGGGGCCATGCGGACCATTTCCGGCACGAGCTTCTCCGCTCCCGTGGCCACCGGCCTCATCGCCAGAATCCTATCCGTTCATCCCGGCATCCATCCGGACCAGATGAAGATGATCCTGCGGGACATCGCCGAACCGGCGGAGCCTTGACTGCGGCCTGGCAAGTCGCACCCGCTCTCTGCTCCGCAGGCTCCACGCGTTGGAGTCACTCGATTGCACCGCCATGGGCCTTTGCGGGGCTATTGAAAAAATCCGGCCAGAGGCCGTATGGGGTTTTCCATATCGGGCGCGGGGCGCACCCGATGGCACCCGAGGGCGGGCGCGCTCCCCGAGACCGGGCGCTGCTGCGCCACTGTCCAAAGATTCACAAGCATTCGAGAAGCGGTATTACTCGGCGAGGATGTGTTTCGGGCGTTTTTCGTCCGCCGAGGCGTCGGTCGATGTATCGGGCAATGGCACGGGTCGGTCGGAGAGCGAGGGCACAGGGGGCTTGGCGGCTTCGGCAGCGGGATCGATTTCCTGGGCGCCGATGACCTGGATTGTTCCATCAGGACCTTCGCGGAGGATCGGGCGCTTGACGATTTGGCTGTAGGTTTTGCGATCGAGCACTTCGCCGTTGAGGCCGATGTGCGAGTAGAGGAAGGCTTTGGGCGCCACATTTTGCAGAATGTGAATCTGGTTTTGCTTATCGAGGAGAATCTCCGGCGTGCCGTAGGAAACGAGCCTTCCGAGGCGGTGGGTGCAGAAGACCGTGCCGCCCTTGGCGTTTTCGATGCGGACATAGAGCTGAGTGCTGTTCGGCAGGCGGTGGGTGAGGACGGTTAAATTCCGTGTCTCGCCGGCACCGGGCATTCCCTCGGGGACGCCCACGGTTTTTTGAAACACGGGCTTCCCGTCGGTGATTTCAATATTGAGGGGAGGGGAGTTGAAGAATCGCTTGAGTGTGGCCGCGTAGATCGCCGCGCGAATCCGGTAGCCACCGAACTCGCCGATCGGAAAGAGCGGGGTGAGATTCACTGTGCGGTTCAACTTTTGCCCCGGCTCCAAAACCAGTGGCTCATTGGTGTAGTTCAGGCTGCGTGGAGCAATGGGGCGGCCATCCAGCGTCTCGATCTGGAATCCAAACCAGTGGTTGCCATCCGCATCGCTGAGTGGGAGCGGATTGCCGGTGAGGTTTGTGAGGCTTACATTGATGAGAATCGGCTCGTAGCTGATGTAGAGTGTGCGCTTGAGCTTGATTTCCACCTGCAACTGCGCCGAACCGCTATGGATGAAGCTGAAGAGCGCCAGCGCAAGAAGGAGAGGGCGCACCAAAGAGGAAGGGGCTTCGAATTTCAAGCCGGTCATTCTCCGAGTCCTCTGTGCGCCCTGTGGACAATCATCTCTTATTTCGCGTCTTCTGCGGTCCGGAAGCCCAAGGCATCATCGCTTTGGAGTTCCATGAGCTTTGTTCCGCGGCGCAGGGCGGTGTTTTCATCGGGCGCCTTCCAGCTGCCGCCACGGTAGACCGGGACTTTTTCGCCCGGGCGTTCCGCATCCTCGGCCCAAGTGTCCGTCCACTCGAAGACATTTCCGGCCATTCCCTGCACTCCGAAACCGCTCTTGTCGGTTTCAGGCTTGTCTACCGGACTCCAGCGTTTGAAGCCGTCGTTTTGAGCGCCCACTTTCGGGTCCGGGTTGTTGCTGAAGTCGCTGCCGGTGTTGGCGAGTTTGTTGTCGAATGCATCACCCCATGGATGTTTGAATCCCTTGTCTCCGCGTGCGGCACGCTCCCACTCCTGTTCGGTGGGGAGGCGCTGGCCCTTCCATTTCGCATAGGCGTAGGCATCAAACCAATCCACTCCGAAAACCGGCGAGTCGAGGGAGAGCGGAACTTCCTGATAGCGGCCCCAGCGTTTCGCCCTTTGGTAGTAGCCGGGGTTCGGCGGGTCGATCTCGGTCATGTCCGCCCAACCAGCCGGAACATGGGACTTGCCGGAAGGTTGCTTGGGATGGGCGACTTTGGCCGCTTTATCGGGATTCTCTTTGAGGTCGTTCAAAAATTTAGCGTATTCGGCGATGGTGACCTCGTATTTGGAGATTTTGAAGGCGGGCACATTGACGCTTTGGCCTTGGAAGGAGAGTTCTCCCGCTGGAATTGCAATCATGTCCCCGAGGTCTTTGACATTAACATTGCTTTTGGTGAAAGCCCTGATGACAAAAAAGCAGGCCGCCAGTGTGAGAGTGAGCGAGACGGCGCTGTAGATGATCACATTTTTGCGGCTCATTTTTTTCGACTCCTCCAGCGCGCGCGAGCGGGTGAGTGTTTGCGACTGGATTTTTTCCACATCGGCTGGAGCGGCCTTGGGCATGCGGCTTTCGGCGAGCTGGGCGATGGTCGCCCATGTGGTTGTCGCAGGATTCGAGTTTTGAATTTCTGTCAGCGTCGTCTGAGCGATGGCGGAGGATTTGTCCGTTGCCAGAAGGGGGAGCAGGAGGTTGACCAGATTTTGGATTTCCTGCTGTTGGTCGATGGGGGCCGGGGCCTCTTTGCAGGCGAGGTTCGATAAACGGGGAGCACTGCCTGGCTTGAGGATGATGTGGCGGGGAAGAAGCGTGACGCGGGCTATGCCCTCCTTGTTGAAGAACTCGAAAACCTCTCCCACCGACTTGACGATCTGGAGGGCAGTGGCGGTGTCGATTTTGCGTCCATTTTCGATCATGTCCTCGAGAGTCGGGGCCCCAACTGCCTCGTTGGAGTAGAATGAAATGCCTTCGTGCTCGCCGCTCCCATAGACAGTGGTCACCAGCGTGTGCGTCACCTTTGCCTTGGCGCTGGCGTCGTTTACGAATTTTGCGGCTATGTCCGGATTTGCCGCAGCGGCTGGTTTCAAAACACGGAGGATGACCTGCCGACCGATATTGGTCTGGGTGGCGCGGTAAAAGGTCTCGTTCTCCATGTCGCGGATGCGGGCCTCAATGACAAAGTGGCTGATCGTTTTTCCGACCAATTCATCGGGCGGGAGGTCTG
>JBJTGE010000041.1:0-7313 GCA_046093785.1 Spartobacteria bacterium | reverse complement strand
GCGGCCTGCCAATGATGATTCTCGATCCGATTGGTGGCCAAGAGGAGCGCAATGCCGATGTTCTTCTCGAAGCAGGTGCCGCCGTGAAATGCACGGAGGTCACGCTCGTCGCACACAAGCTGCGCCGCTTGCTGGATGATCCTGAGCGACTCTAGCATATGTCCCGAAATGCGCGCAGCCTCGGTCTCCCGAATGCGGCAGCGGAAATTAGCCGCATCGTCCTGGAGGAGCCGGACAGGCGCCCCGTGGTCATCTCAAAACTTCGCGAAAAGGCCCTGCGCAAACGCATCGCCGCCGCAGGGTAGGGAATCGGACGATGGATAAAACCACACCCTTTTTAGTTGGAGTCGCAACCTCGGGATACCAGAGCGAGGGAGGTTTCAACGGAGTTGGCGAGCCTCACAACAACTGGGGAGCTTGCGAGCAAGCGGGCCGGGTCGAACGCACCGGCCGTGCTGTGGATTTCTGGAACAGGTATCGCGGCGACTTTGAGCTGGCGCGTGGAATGGGTCTCAATTCCTTTCGCTTGAGCATCGAGTGGGCCCGTGTGCAGCCATCATTCACGAATGCCGCCGGCCGTGCTCCAGCTTTTGACGGTGCGGCGGTGGATGCCTATGCGGATCGAGTCGCGGCGATCCGGGAGTCGGGCATGGAGCCTGTGCTCACGCTCCAGCACTTCACGCATCCGGCTTGGCTCGGTGTCGATGCGTGGTTGGATGATGCCACGCCAGCGGCATTCCAGGACTATGTGGAATTCGCAATGACGCGCTTGAATCACCGTCTCTGCGACCACTTCGGACAGCCTCCCGTGGCTTGGTATGTCACGATCAACGAGCCGAACATGCTCGTTTTGAATACCTATCTGAACCGCATTTTTCCCGGTGGTTCCGGTGCGGGCATTCCCGTCGGCCTTCGTGCCTACAACCGCCTTCTTGCCGCCCATGTGCGCGCCTACAATGCGATTCACGATCTTTATGAACGCCACGGCTGGCTCCGGCCGATGGTATCGATGAACACCTTTTGCAGCGATGTGTATTGGTCCGAGAAGCTCCTGCTCGATCTGCTCAGCCTCCGGGAAAATGGCATCGCAGCCGGCGAAGCGGTTGATTATTTTCACTTCCGTGCCGATGCGCTCTCGCGCCATTTCACCCACATCGCCCTCCAGCGGCGCACCGACCTCGCCGCCCTTGCCGGAGCGGGTTTGCACCGTTTGGCGAATTTTTTTGCATCCCGCGCTGCAACAAAAAACGCCTTCGACTTTCTTTTCCATGAAACCGCCCGTGCATCGCGGCCCGGGGCGCTCGATTTCCTTGGATTGGACTACTACGATCCCTTTGCGAGTCACGCCTTGCGGGCGCCGGACTTTTCCGATCTGGAATTCAAGAGCCCGAGCATCGCCGCACACCTTCTCGATGTGCTCGCCTGCAAATGGTGGGACTGGCATTTCCTTCCCGAGGGGCTTGCTGCGTTTTGCAGATATTACGCGTCCGCCTTCCCCGGCAAGGCGCTCTTGATTGCGGAAAATGGCATGGCCTTGCGCAGTCGCATCGACGAATCGGGCGGCGAACCCCGCCGCGACAGGATGACGCGCAGCGGATATCTGGAGGCCCATTTGCGCGAAGTGCGGGGCTTGATTGACCAAGGCATTCCACTCGCGGGGTATCTCCACTGGTCCCTAACCGACAACTACGAGTGGGGATCTTTCACTCCGCGCTTCGGACTCTACCGCATCGATTATCAGCGAGACCTCCGGCGCATGGAGGTCGACCACTTGGGTGATGCGCCATCACGCACCTACGAAAGGCTGGTTCGGGAGATGGGTCTCAACACGCTGCGGATCAAGCTTCCATAAAGGGGGATTCATTTTCTGATCGCGTTGCAAGCCTCATCCCGTCAATGTTGGCACTTCGATTGCTCTATTTACCCCGCCGCAAGGGAACATAGGAAAAAAGAAAAAAAAGCTACACCAGACGGCCTGGTCTGCTCAAAAAAATACACCTAACAAAAATGGCTAAATACAAACTCGAATACATCTGGCTCGACGGATACGAGCCGGTGGCAAACCTCCGCAGCAAAACCCAAATCAAGGAATTCGCCAGCTTTCCGAAGCTCGAAGAACTCCCTTTGTGGGGCTTTGACGGCAGCTCCACCCGCCAAGCTCCCGGCGGCAGCTCCGATTGCGTGCTGAAACCTGTGGCGGTTTTCCCGGATTCCACCCGCAAAAACGGTGCGCTCGTCATGTGCGAAGTCATGATGCCCGACGGCACGCCTCACATTACGAACTCCCGCGCGACGATTCTTGATGACCCAGACGCCTGGTTTGGCTTCGAGCAGGAGTATTTCCTCTATCAAAACGGTCGCCCTCTCGGCTTCCCGGCTGAAGGTTTCCCCGCTCCTCAGGGTCTTTATTACACCGGCGTGGGATTCAACTCCGTTGGTGACATCGCCCGCGACATCGTGGAGCAGCACCTCGATATCTGCCTCGACGCCGGTATCAACCACGAAGGCATCAATGCCGAGGTCGCCAAGGGCCAGTGGGAGTTCCAAATCTTCGGCAAAGGCTCCAAACGCGCCGCTGACGAAGTCTGGGTCGCCCGCTACATCCTCATGCGCCTCTGTGAGCAATATGGCGTGGATGTGAACTTCCATTGCAAACCGCTCGGCAAGGACTTCGACTGGAATGGCTCCGGCATGCACTCGAACTTCTCCACCAAACACCTGCGCGAAGTCGGTGGAAAAGAATACTTCGAGAAGCTCATGGCGGCCTTCGATAAATACAAAAACGAGCACATCGCCGTTTACGGTCCGGACAACCATCTCCGCCTCACCGGCCTCCACGAGACCCAGTCGATCGACAAATTCAGCTGCGGCTTGGCTGATCGCGGTGCATCGATCCGTATGCCGCACAGCTTCGTGAACAACGGCTACAAAGGCTACCTCGAAGACCGTCGTCCAAATTCCCAGGGCGATCCTTATAAAATCGCCAGCCGCATCCTTCAGACGATTGCCACGGTTCCGACCAAGTAATCGTTCGCACGATTCGGTAAACCTCATCAAAAACGCCGCCTGTCAATGCGGCGGCGTTTTTCTTTTTCAAATTTCACGCTTTGAATTTCGGGGTCTGCTTAAGAGCCTCGCGCCCGCTGATGGAAAAACTCAACGCCTTCTTCTGGAGCCCGAAGTCCGATACCTACGCCAAGCGAATCTGGCTCCTCTTTTTCGCGATCGTGGCTGTCCTCGCTTTCTTTCAGCCCGCGCACAGAACCGTCACGCACAACTACAGCCGCGCGGCTTATCAGTGGTGGAACTCCGAGAATATGTATTCCCTCCAAGGCAAGGGATTCCTCTATTTTCCGCAATCCGTCCTCATCTACACCCCCTTCTCGTGGCAGGAATTTCCCAAAGATCTTAAGAAATTCAACAAACAGCCACTGGGCGAAACCCTCCTGCCCACGCTCCTGTTGCGGCTCGGCGAGGTTTTTTATCGCGCTTTTGCCATTGGGCTTTTCGGCTGGGCGATTTGGAGAATGTGCCGCTTTTTCCAGAGCGATGCGACCACGGCAAGCCTCTTCTGTTTGGTGACCGTGCTCGCTTTGCCGGCCTCATTCACAGCAGGGAAAAACGGACAATTCAACATGCTCCTGGCCGCCTCGATGATTCTCACGGCCCTCTGCGTTGCAGAAAAACGCTGGTGGTCGGCCACGGCGTGGCTGATTTTGGGCGTCATCGCCAAGCCTCTCGGCATAGTTCCACTTTTGCTCATCGCAGCCCTTTACCGGCCTCTCTGGTGGAGGTTGCCGCTGGGAATGCTCGTCTTCGCAGCGCTCTCCTTTGCACACTACGATCCAAACTATGTGCTGAACCAGTGGCAAATGTGCATCAAGCAGGTGACCATTGCCAGCATTCCGCCGGGCAATAACTTCGACGATATCGCCGCCATGTTCCGAACCTTCGGATTCGACCTGCCCGATAAACAATGGTTCCCCGTCCGCGCCGCGTTTGCCTTGATTACGCTCGCACTCGCTTGGAGGCTCAAAAAAATCTACCCGGCCGCGATCTCCCCCTTTCTGGTGACAGCCCTGTCCGCCGCTTATCTCATGGTCTTCAACCCTCGCACGGAGGCAGTTTCCTACATCATTCTCTCCCCGTTTATCGCGCTCCTTGCGGCGATGCTTCTGAGGCAAAAAATCATGACTCCCCTCGTGTGGATTCTTGTTTTTATATGCATCGGACTCGGGTCGGACTGCTACGGCGACATCTATAAACTCACACGCATTTGGTTCAAACCCCTTCTGGCATCGGTGTTTTTTGTGATCCTCGGAATGTTCGCGTTTCAAAAAAGCCAACCCTTGGAATTGACAGAAAAGCCTTGAGTTGGTCTTTCGAAAAAAAAGGTTTGAACAATGTTTCCCGTTCGACACTCTTCAGCCCAGAGTCTGGCCTGACCCAAAAATCCCGCATGTCCTTTCGCGTCGTCACATTCAACATGCAAAACGGCCAACCTTGGAGGGATGATGATCACTTTCCTCCGGTGGTCGATTTGGATGCGGCGGCTGAATTTTTGAAGGGGCTCGATGCCGACATCCTTTGTCTCCAAGAGGTCGAGCAGGGCCACGATGGTGGCCTGCAAGTCGACCCTCCGCCAAACTACACGGTCTTAAAAAAAACTCTTCCCGGTTACGACTCCGTCTTTTCGTATCCCCTGAAAAACGACACCGAGCTTCCGTTCGGTCTCGGGCTCGCCATTTTTTCGCGAACAAAATTAACCGGCTTCCAAAAAATCGACCTGCCCGCTGCGGAGTTGGAGTTCGAGTTCGCAGGTAAAAAACGCCGCGCCTCACCGAGGCTTTTGCTCGAGGTTCTGACAACACTGGATGGTCGGCGCTTGCGGATTCTCAACACCCACCTGCAGGCATTTTTCATGATCGGGGATTCGAGCAACGCCCACACCGCTCAACGGGACATTGTGGAATCCAAACTCCGCGAGTTCGGGGACGCGCCGCTCCTTCTTGCGGGGGATATGAATTCCGCTCCCGACGAGTCCCTCGTCGAGCAATTCCAAAGCACCGGCTTCCACACGGTTCAAAACGAGGAGATCACTTGGCGCCGCATGCCATTCGTGACCGATCACATTTTTTACAATCCACCGCTCAGGCTGGTTTCCCACCGGGTTGAAAAAACAACCGTCTCCGACCACCACGCAGTCGTGTCGGATATCGAGTTCGTCTTAATCTCCGCTCCGCAATTCGGAGCAATCAGACTCTGCGACTACGCCTCCTTGTAGTGAAGGCTCAGAATCCTCAGGGCATTCGGGTCTTTTTCAGCCGTGAAAAGATAAAGCCGGAGCGCGATGCTTCCCTGCATCCATTGATATCCCACCAGCGTCTGCAGCACATCCCCCTCGCGGTTGCGGGAGCGCGTGAGCAGGCGGCCGATGCCGTATTTGGAATCCACATTGCGACGCACCTCCTCGAAAAAGAGATCGTATCTCGGCGAGTCCCAGGAACTGTCGCCGAAGTGGAGCTCGATCTCGTTCAACATATCATTCCGAAAATAAAACAATGCCCGCTGAAGTTGTTTTTGCGGGATGCCCTCCACCACAAAAACCGTCCGCCCCTCCACGACCTTGCGCTCTGTGATTTTCGCTTTGATCCCCACCAGACTTTGCTCCACACGGGCGGCGGATTCACCCCATTGAAAGTTGAACGGCACACGCATCTGCTGCTCGGCATGAACAGCCGGCGAAAAACAAAACGCCGCCAGCAGAAACAAAATACACCCCGGAAATTTCATGTCCCCTCCAACTTCCCGATTACAAGCGCCGCCGTCAACCATCTCGAAAAAAATACTCTCAAATACTCATTGCCAAGCCTTGAAAAAACGCGAATAAGGACATTGCAGATTGGATCAGGATTTGGTGGACATCCCGGAGAGAAAACTCCCTGGGCAGTTTGAAACCCGGCAGTCGGGAACAGGCCTCGATCTTTAATGCGTTAAATATAGTAAATACCATGGGTAATAAACTCTACGTCGGCAACCTGTCCTTCAACACGACAGAGATTGCCATTCAGGACCTGTTCTCGCAGTGCGGTGCGGTTTCCGAAGTCATGCTAATGCAGGATAAATTCACCGGCCGCTCCCGCGGATTCGCTTTCGTCACCATGGCGTCCGATTCCGAGGCTCAAGCAGCCGTTGAGCAACTCCACGGCAAAGACCTCGACGGTCGCGCCCTTACAGTCAATGAAGCCCGTCCTCGCGAAGACCGTCCTCCGGGCGGTGGTGGCGGCGGCGGTGGACGCTTCGACGGACCTCGCCGCGATTTCCGTGGCGGTGGCGGCGGTGGTCGTGACGACCGCCGTGGCGGTGGTGGCGGCGGCGGACGCCGCGACTTCGGTCGCCGTTAAGAGAAGTCTCTAACACTCCAAACGGGCACCGCGCTGAAAAGCCGGTGCCCGTTTTTTTGCACTCTCACCACACCAACCGCGCGACAGCGCGCTGGTGCATGCAGGGTAGGGTCGGCGCGCCGCCGCTGACCCATTTGCGCGGCGGAGCCGCCATTGCATCCAGAAGAAACGTCGCTGGCGCGGCTGAATCTTGGAACGCCGGCGGCGCGGCATCCCTACCTTGGATTACGACCTGCGCTGCTGCGCGGGTTTGTAGCGGCTGTCTATGACTGCCGATTCGGATGCCCCCCCCGGCGCTCATAGCGCGCTATTGTGGTTTAAGAATCCCCAGCGATTCTCGAATGGCGTGGTTTTCCCGTGTCAAAAAAGCTCATCCACTTTCCCTGCGATGCAGACGCGATGGGGCAGAGGTCACGATGACTGAGTCTGGAAACTATAAAAAAACCACCTTCGATCCAAGGGCATTCATGGGAGCGCGCTCGTCCTCGAGCGCTTTCGGGTCGTCCTCGATCTCGGGATTGTGAGAATTCCCCAGTGATGCCTTGCTGGAATTCCATTCCACCACATTCCAGCGTTCGACAAAAAATTTGGACGATCGTCCAAATTTTTTGTTCGCGCAGGGCGCAAATAATTCCTCGTTTGCTGATTCAGGATTTGCCCAAAACTTCGATCTTCTCTGTCGGAAGATTCATCAGTTCAAAAAACCGCCTTCGATCCAAGGGCATTCATGGGAGCGCGCTCGTCCTCGAGCGCCTTCGGTGGCGTCCTTGATCTCGGGATTGCGAGAATTCCCCGGTGATGCCGGGCCGAAATTTCATCCCACCACATTTCAGCGTTCGACAAAAAATTTGGACGATCGTCCAAATTTTTTGTTCGCGCAGGGCGCAAATAATTCCTCGTTTGCTGATT
>JBJTGE010000040.1:0-6541 GCA_046093785.1 Spartobacteria bacterium | reverse complement strand
GCGTGCGAGACGACCCAGACATTTCGCCTTCCGCGCGGCCTTCAGCCTGCCGGGGATTTCGACACCGTGGTCATCGATGCCGGTCACGGTGGACATGATTCGGGGGCAAGGGCCGTCTCCGGCGCTCCGGAAAAACAGCTCGCCCTGGATACGGCCCGCAGGGTGTCGCGAATTCTCCGCGACTCTGGTCTAAGGGTGGTCGAAACGCGTTCCGGGGACTATTTCATCCCTCTAGACCGGCGCGTGGCGACTTCCAACAAGCTTCGAAATGCCGTTTTCGTCAGCATTCACTACAACTGGGTTAGGCGGTCGAAGCCTTCCGGCGTGGAGACCTTTTATTATGGCCCGCGCAGTTCGCGTCTGGCTGCCAACATTCAGCGAGAGGTGGTCAGAGACTCGGGTTCCCTCAATCGAGGCATCAAGTATCGCGGTTTTTATGTCCTGAAAAACAACAAGCGCCCGGCCGTGCTGTGCGAATTGGGATTTGTTTCCAATCCCTCCGAGAACCGGAAAGTGCAAACGGCGGCCGTGCGGCAGAGACTGGCTGAAGCTGTGGCAAGGGGCATCCTTGCTGAAAAAGCCGGACGCAACCCCTGAGCGCAGATCAGGCGTCCACCTGCATCAATACTTCCTGCGTCGCTTTGCGAATCGCTTGTAGACCGTCTTCCATTTCTTTGAGGGTCACACTCAATGGCGGCATGAAGACAATGGTGTCCAGAACCGGCCGAGTCAGAATCCCATGCCGCCTTGCCGCCAAACAGATTTTGGCCCCAACACGCCAAGCCCATGGAAAAGCCTCGCCAGTCTTTCGGCGAACTTCGATGCCCGCGATCAAACCGCACTGGCGGGTTTCATAGATGCCGGCGTCATTTTTCAAGTCGGCCAGCATCGCGCTCAAGTGCTCGATTTTCGGTCCCAACTTTTCCAGCACACACTCGTCGCGGAAGATGTCCAAACTCGCCAGCGCGGCAGCGCATCCGATCGCATTCCCCGAGTAGCTGTGGCCGTAGTAGAAGGTCTTTCCCTCTTCGACCTCGCCAAGAAAGGCATCGAAGACCCGCCCCGTGGTGAGGGTCGCCGCCAGCGGCACATACCCGCCGGTAAGCCCCTTTGCCAAACACAGAAAGTCGGGAATGACCTCCTCTTGCTGACACGCGAACATCGTCCCCGTGCGCCCGAAGCCTGTCATCACCTCGTCGAGAATCAAAAACACCCCGGCCGCGTCGCACTTTTGCCGGAGGGTTCGGAGCATTCCCTTCGGCCATGTTCTCATGCCGGCCGCGCCTTGGATCAACGGTTCGATCACGACAGCCGCCACATCGCCATGGTGGAATCCCGGCATCGCATCGAGTTCCTCCGGGGAGCTTATGCGCGTCACAGGGAACCGGTGGCCGGCCAGATCTCGATGGAAGGCACCGATGCCTCCCAGGCTCGCCGCGCCCAGCGTGTCGCCGTGGTAGGCGTTCTCAAATGAAATGAATCGCGAGCGGTTCGGATGTCCCTCCATTTGCCAAAATTGAACGGCCATTTTCATGGCTGCTTCGATGGCGGTGGACCCGTCGTCGCTGAAGAAGACCCGCTCCAATGTCCCTTCGGGAAAAAAGCCCGCAAGGCGCGCAGCCAGCTCGATCGCCTTCGGATTGGTCGTGCCGAGAAAGGAGACATGCGCCACGAGCTCGAGTTGGTCGCGAATCGCGCGATTGATTGCTGGATGCGCGTGGCCATGGATGTTTGTCCAAATCGAGGAGTTGCCATCCAAGTAGCGACGCCCCTCGCTATCCTCCAACCAACAGCCTTGCCCTCCCACGAGGACAAGCGGCAAGTGGTCCTCCGCGCACCATTCTTTCATCGGTGTGAAGGGGTGCCAAAGATGCCTCTTGTCGCTCCCGGCCAATGACTGCGTGTTCCAAACATCTCGCATACGGTTCCTGTTTAACTCATAGAAATCAGGTCGTGAATTCCAAACCGGCCGGTCTTCCAACTCTCTTCCGCCTCTTCGCCTACTTCGGCGGAGTCGTGCTGCTTGCCTGCCTGCTTTCGCCACCGCTTTACTGGGTGGGCTCATGGCTTGCCGGGATCGGTTTTCTTCCGATTGTTGAAGGGTTTCCTTTCCACCGCTATTTCAGCCGGAGCGTTCAAATTTCAGCCATTGTCCTCCTTTACCCGGCCTTTCGCAGTCTGGGTGTGCGCCGCCTCTCGGATCTCGGACTCCAGCCAAACCAGCAATGGAAACGCGACCTGTCGTCAGGCTTTTTTCTGGCCTTGGTTCCCGTTGTTTTGATGGGTGCGACCTACATCTTCTCGGGCGTTTTTTCTCCCAAGGCAAATATCGACGCTTTCGGATTCCTGCGCATCGGAGGCACGGCGGCGGTGGTATCCCTAATCGAGGAATTCCTCTTCCGGGGCGTTCTGCTCGGTCTGGCTGTCGCGGTGATGTCCCGTCATGCGGCGGCATTTTTATCAGCGGCTTTGTTTGCGCTCGTCCACTTCATGCGAACCTCGAAACAGCCACTCGAAGCTCCCGTGGGATGGTTCAGTGGTTTCGAGCAGTTGCCTCTGGCATTTTCCAGTGCGCCGCCATGGCCGCTCTTCGGTTGGGGTTTTCTGTCCCTGCTGATTGCCGGGATCCTTCTCGCTTACGCCACGCTCCACACGCGTTCGCTCTTCGTCGCCATCGGGCTGCATGCCGGTTGGATATTTGGTCAGCAGTCCCTCACACTCGTGGCGCAGTTCCGGCCCAAGCCTCCCGACTCTTTTCTGCCTTGGGTCGGGCCGAATGTGGTGAGCG
This sequence comes from Spartobacteria bacterium, assembly GCA_046093785.1. GTDB lineage: Bacteria > Verrucomicrobiota > Verrucomicrobiia > Chthoniobacterales > Terrimicrobiaceae > UBA967. The sequence goes on along the minus strand of JBJTGE010000040.1, from coordinate 3,753 downwards.
GTGCGGTGCCTACAGGACTCGTTCCCGCCTTGGTTCTTCTTGCGACCTGCGTTTTCGTTTGGATCTATCTCCGCCGTGTCTCCCGCCCTGTTTGAACCCCTCCTCACGCTTTTCTTTCCCGCCCATTGCGCCGGTTGCGCTGTGGTTGTCGCGGAGGGGTGTGATTTTTGTCCTGCCTGCCAGTCCACCATCGAATTCATCAAGACACCTCGCTGTCAGATTTGCTCGCAACCCTTCGATGGAATGGCCGGCGAGTTTGAATGCCCGAACTGCCGGGGAGCCGCTTTTCATTTCGAGTTCGCTGTCTGCGTCGTTCGCAGCCGTGGGGCCATTCGTGAATTGATCCACCGCCTCAAATACCATCGCGAGATGTGGATTGTGAATGTCCTTGCCCGCATTCTCGCCCAAGGCCTTGCCGATGAGCGCTTCTCCGGCGAGCAATTCGACGCCATCGTTCCGGTGCCGCTCCACTCGAAGCGCCTTCGTGAACGCGAGTTCAATCAATCCGCCCTTCTTGCCGCGCGACTCTCCCGCGTGACCGGTATTCCCGTGCGGGATGTGCTCGCCCGCAGTCGCTACACAGGCACGCAGACCGCCCTTGATCGCAGCGAGCGAAGGCAAAACTTGCGGAATGCTTTTTCACTGCGCAAGAATGCGTCTGTGACAGATCAAAACCTGCTCCTTATCGATGATGTCCTGACAACCGGCTCGACCCTTGATGCCTGTGCGTCCGTCCTCCTGGAGCAGGGAGCAGAGTCCGTTCGCGCCCTCACTCTGGCGCGTGGTTAGAAAGCACACACTATGGCTATTTTTAAAAAACCCATCCTCCGCGCCCTCGGTCATAAAACCCGTGAGATGCCTTCCGGTCTCTGGACCAAGTGCCCATCCTGCGGCGAGGTGATCCACAACCTCGCCCTCTCCGAAAACTTGCAGGTCTGTCCGAAGTGCGACCACCATTTCAACCTTGGCTCCCGCGAGCGCATCGAGAGCCTTGTGGACCCTGACTCTTTTCAAGAACACGATCCCTCGATGTCCTCGGTCGATCCGCTGGGTTTCAAAGGCGTAACCACCTACGCAGACCGCCTCCAGAGTTACAAACAGAAGACCGGTCTCGTCGATGCGGTGACCACCGGCGCCGCAAAAATCAACGGAATCTCCGTCGGACTCGGCGTTATGGATTTCAACTTCCTTGCAGCCACCATGGGTTCTGTCGTGGGAGAAAAAATCACACGCGTCATCGAGTTTTCCACCAAGAATAAAATCCCGGTCATCCTCGTTTGCGCCTCCGGCGGTGCACGCATGTATGAAGGCATGCTCAGCCTTATGCAAATGGCCAAGACCAGCGGCGCTCTTGCGCTCCACGCCGAGGCGAAGCTGCCCTATATCACGGTTCTCACAAACCCCACCACGGCTGGCGTGATGGCCAGTTACGCCTCTCTTGGCGATGTGATCATTGCCGAACCCAAGGCGATGATTGGTTTTGCCGGGCCCCGCGTCATTCGGGAGACCACCCACCAGACGCTCCCGCCGGATTTTCAAACCGCCGAGTTTCTTGAAAAGCACGGTCTCGTCGATCTCATCGTCCACAGGCAGAAAATGCGCCAGACACTCGGTGACCTGCTCGCCTACCTCGGCACCAAGTGAGATTTGAAGAAGCGCTGGACTGGTTGAACGACGCCCAGTTCACCGGCATAAAGCTCGGCCTGGAAAATACAATTCGGCTTCTCGAAGCCGTGGGGAATCCCCAAGAACGCCTGCGCTTCATCCATGTCGCAGGCACAAACGGCAAGGGCTCCGTCTGCGCCATGCTGGATTCCTGCCTCCGCGCCGCAGGCCACAAGACCGGCCTCTACACATCGCCGCACCTTGTCGATTTCCGTGAACGCATCCGCGTGGATGGCGTGATGATATCCACCGCCGATGCCGCTCGCGGGCTCACGCTCCTGCGCGAGGCCAGCATTGTCTGGGAACACAATCCCACCTTCTTCGAACTCGCGACGGTTCTGGCGATGGATCATTTTGCGCGTTCGGGGTGCGATATCGTTGTTCTTGAAACCGGCATGGGAGGGCGCCTGGACTCGACCAATGCCATGACTCCGCTTGTCTCGGTGATCACACCGATTGCGATGGATCACATGAATTGGCTGGGCGACACACTTTCAAAAATTGCCGCTGAGAAGGCAGGCATCATCAAGCCGGGTGTCCCTGTGGTTTCCGCGCCGCAGCAGGCCGCTGCCGCCCAGGTTTTACAAGCAAAGGCCCGTGAAACCGGAAGCGTGCTGCGCCTCGTCGACAAGGCGACTGATTTCTCCGTTTCCTTGCCCGGTTCGCACCAACTATGGAATGCAGCCCTCGCCATCGCAACCCTTGAGGTGTCGGGTTTGAACTGCCCGCCAGCGGCGATCCAGAAAGGCCTTCTCTCTGTGAAATGGCCCGCACGATTCCAAAGGGTGGGGGAGCGTTTCGTAATCGATGGGGCGCACAACGAGCATTCCGCGGAGGCCCTTGTGGCGACATGGATCGAGGTTTTTGAAAATCAAAAGGCCTCCATCGTTTTTGGCGCCCTCCGCGACAAGGAATACGCCAACATGCTCCGCCTGCTTGAAAAAATTGGCCATCAAAAATATTTCGTCACCGATCAAAGCGAGCGAAGCGAGGACCCCGCCCATTTCAAAAAATCCACCAACCTGCCCGCCACTGCATTCGATGACCTGCCCGGTGCCATCAAAGCCGCATCGGAGGCTTCGTCCCCTGTCCTCATCACTGGCTCCCTGTTCCTCGCCGGGGAGGCTCTCACTATCTTGGAAACGCTAAACTCCCAAGCGGAAGGCTGAGTAGGCTGCCGACGCCTTGGGGGTGATTCTCACGCGCAGCCGCACATCATTGTCGATGTATTCCGAGTGCCGGATATCGGCCTCGCGGTGCAAGCGGGCAATGAGGTCTGCGCGGCTCTGTGGAATCTGTAGCTCCATGGTGAGCAAATCGTCCGCCACAAATTCGCTGATGCGGCTGACGAGTTCCTGCAATCCCTCTCCCGTTTTCACAGAAATAAAAACCGTCTCGGGAAATCTTGAGCGCATTTCGCGCAGCACGGAATCGTCGGAGACATTGTCGATTTTGTTAAAAACGATCAGCGTTCGCCTCGAGTCGGCCCCGAGTTCGTGGAGGACACTGCGCGTGGTTTCATAAAACTCCATCACCTCCGGTTGGCTCACATCGAGAACATGGATGAGGAAGTCGGACATCACCGCCTCTTCCAAAGTGGCATTGAACGCCTCGACCAATCCATGCGGCAGTTTCCGGACAAATCCCACGGTGTCGGTGAGCAGGAGCGGTTGATTGTTCGGCAGCGCAATTTTGCGCGTCGTTGTGTCGAGTGTGGCGAAGAGTTTGTCCTCCACGAGCACCTGTGCGCCGGTAAGCGCACGCAGGAGTGAGGATTTGCCGGCGTTCGTGTAGCCGACGATAGCGGCATTCGGCACCGGGGCGCGCTTGCGGTCCTTGCGCTGCGTCGCACGGCGCCGCTTCACAGCCTCGAGTTCGCTTTTTAATCGGTCGATCTGGCCACGGATTTTCCGTTTGTCTTGTTCAAGCTGGGACTCGCCCTCGCCTTTGGAGCCGATGCCGCCGCCTTGTTTGCCAAGGTGCGACCAAGCCCGCACGAGTCGCGGCAGCGAATATTCCATTCGCGCCAGGTCCACCTGAAGTCTGGCCTCCCGCGTCTGCGCCCGCTTGGCAAAGATGTCCAAAATC
>JBJTGE010000039.1:0-2782 GCA_046093785.1 Spartobacteria bacterium | reverse complement strand
TTAACCAAACCTCTACAAAATTGTCAGTCGGCCAAAAATTGACATTTCTTGTCATTGCCATACTTTTTCATCCATGAATATTTCCCTTACCGCAGAAATGGAGCAATGGGTGCAGCAAAAAGTCGGTAGCGGTTTTTATGCCTCTGCCAGCGAGGTGGTTCGGGAGGCCCTTCGCGCCCTCCATGCCAAGGAAACGCGGGAGAGCGCCAAACTCACAAATTTGCGGGCTTCAATCCAAGCGGGTATCGAATCCTTCGAGCAAAATGTCTCGGAGGAGTGGACCTCGACCCTTTCAGACGCGATCAAAGCGAATGGTCGGAAGCGTCGGCAGGCATGAAACTCCTGCTCGCTCCACGGACCAAAGAAGACATTCTTGAAATCTGGGAATTCATTGCCGCGCATGACGAAGTAGCCGCCGACCGATACATCGACCATCTCCGCGATCGCGCGTTGGAATTGATCGCGTTCCCGCAACTCGGACGAACGCGGGACGAAATCCAACCCGGTTTGAGAAGCCTTTTGGCGAGGAACCACTTGATATTCTATCGGCTTCAAGACGCGGAAATCCAAGTCCTGCGCATCCTTCACGGCAGCATGGACCTGCCCAACCAAGAGATTCCCAATGAAATTTGAAATCCGCTCCACAAAAAACGGCGCCGTCCTGCGCGTGGAGCACGATTATCCCGAAGGAGAAACCGAAGAAATCTGCTATCAGAAAACCGAAGACGGCGAGATCGAAGCCTTCGCCGATTTTTTGCGTTGTCTGAATGACCATTACGGCCCATCGACCAGCCGCCATTCCCCCAAGCGCATCTACATCGTCGTCAAACCCGGAGACAAACACCCCGACTTCGACAACGAGGAGTATAACTTTCCGTGAGCCACCCAGCCGCTGTTTTTGAAGCCTTCGGGTTCTCGTGGAATCCGGCTGAAATTCCCTTCCCCTCCCTCGCCGAGCGATCTGGCGGGCCAAAAAAATCTTCGCCGAGATCATCCACGACATCACCGTCATGGAAGGCAACCCCTTCACGGTTCCCGAAATCCAAACCCTCCTCGACGGCATCACAGTCGGAGGGCGCAAAGTCAGCAAAGCCCAGCAGGTCCTCAACCAAAAGGACTCCCTCCTCACACTGTTCGAGATGGTCGAGCAAGCCACCTTCGCCCTCACCCCCGAAGTCGCCCTCAAACTCCAATCCCACGCCGCCCGCGGCGAAGCGCTGGAAGAAGGCGTCTTCCGCACGGGCAAAGTTTCCATTTCCGGCACCACCTACCAACCGCCTGTCGGCGCCGACCTCCGCAATTCCTTCGCGCAAATGGCCGACGCGAGTTCCGAAATCCCCAACCTTTTCGAGAAAGCTATGGCCGTCTTCCTCTTCGTCGCCCACACCAAATGCTTCTCGGACGGCAACAAACGCACCGGCCGACTCCTGATGAACGGCCTCCTCCTCCAATCCGGCCAAGACATCCTCAGCATCCCGGCCGCGCGGCGGCAGGAATTCAACGAGAAAATGATCCGCTTCTACGAATCCGCCGAGGCCACCGAAATGATGACCTTTCTCTCGGGATGCCAAGTCCGCAGCAAGTTTGAGTAATTTTTTCATGACCACCCAACCGCAACAAAGCGTCCCCGCCGGACATTGGACCACCGTCATCACCCCCCACGGCAGCGTTTTCCATGTCCCCTGGCGCGAATTATGGGAATACCGCGACCTCATCTACCGGTTTGTCCACCGCGATTTCGTCTCCCGCTACAAGCAAACCGTGCTTGGTTCCTTGTGGTATGTCCTCCAACCGCTCTTCACCAGCCTTATGTTTACGCTGGTTTTCAACAAGATCGCAAAAATTTCCACAGGCGAAATCCCGCCGATCCTATTCTTCCTGGCCGGCACCGTCTGCTGGAGTTACTTCCAGAGTTGCGTCACCCAAACGGCCTCCACCTTCACCGCGAACGCCGGAATTTTCGACAAAGTTTATTTTCCGCGTCTCGCCGTTCCCATTTCACAGCTCCTATCCAACCTCATCGGATTCGCCATGCAAATGGCGCTCTTTGTAGCTCTTTACATCTATTACCTAACCCAAGGTGCCGGCATCGAAATGGGCTGGCGTATTGTCGTCCTCCCCATCCTGCTTATTCAAATGGCCGCCCTCGGCCTCGGGGTCGGGTGCCTCGTCTCCGGGCTCACCACGCGCTTCCGCGATCTTCAAATCATGCTTGGCTTCTTTATGCAGCTCTGGATGTATGCCAGTTGCGTCGCCTATCCGCTCAGTTCCGTTCCCGAGAACCTCCGCTGGATTTACTCCCTGAACCCCATGGTCTTTATCATCGAAGCCTTCCGCTTTGCCTTCATGGGACAAGGCACCGTTTACCTTTGGCAAATCTGCGTTAGTATGGTCGTCAGCCTCCTAGTCGTCTTTTTTGGCCTCGCCCTCTTCAACAAAATGGAGCGCACCTGCGTGGACATGATTTGACTAGCCACAAAAAAGCGCAAAATGCACAAAGATGGAGTCGAGGGGCGAGCGTCCAGAGTCGAGAAACCTCCCTGCGGCGCGGTCACCTTTTACCAGTTACTCGCTTGTCACGCCGGAACCGCGCAGCGCGTAGGAGGACCACCCGCTACGATTTTCTTATCCTTATTTCGCATCTTTTTGCGCCTCTTTGTTGCCAGTTTTCTTCCTCGCCACCATTACTCTCCACAGTCACGCCGGAGCCGCGCAACGCATAGATGATTTTCGCGCCTCTCGCTTGCTCAAATTTAAACAATCCATACCAGCCTCATTTAGC
>JBJTGE010000038.1:0-6496 GCA_046093785.1 Spartobacteria bacterium | reverse complement strand
TTCCACGGTATCGGAGTCACAACGCCGTGTGGTTCCCGATTGGCTGAATGCCGCATGCCTGGGGATTAAGAAAACTGAACATCTTCCGCAGGGCCTTGAATCCTTCTACCGCCTCGCCGGACGCAGTCCTGATCATGTCGCGCGGGCATGTCGCACCCATCTCGGCATCAGTCCCACAGAGATTGTGAATGCGGCAAGACTCGAACACGCCGCCGCAAGACTCTCCGGCTCGGATGACACGATCCTCGACATCGCAGACGACTGCGGACTCCCCAACCTGGCCCATTTCTACAAACTCTTTGCCGCACGCTTCGGAACCACGCCACGCCGATACCGCATGCAGGCCCAACTCATCATCGGCCAGAGTTCGCCAGCCAAAAAAAGCCAACGCACGAGAAGTCAGTGAAACGCGTCAGCAGCAGGTGGAATTTCCCCACCACCGATGGACGCTGATTCACACTGATGGGCGACGCCGCTTTGCGGCTGAAATTTGGGACGACACGGCCTCCAGATCGTATCACGGCTTGCCGATGGCACTCATAGAGACGCCGCTACAGAGCCCGCGCGGCAGTTGCGATTCGAAACTTGGGAGGGGCCATCGTCCTCGCATGACCCATTTTTCAGCCGCCTGGCGGCGGCCGAAGGGAGCATGACCGTCTCGGGCGTGCAGGCGGCAGGGCTTTTTTGGCGAGGTGGTGTCTGGGAGTAGTTTTGCGGCTTCCGTCGAGAAATTTAGGTAACCTGGAAGTTGACTCTCCCTGTGCGCTGGCGGCCTGAAACCTGGCCGCATGCTTTTTTGCGACGATTAACATCATTTTCTCATTTGCACCCCATCCCCTGTATTGCAAGATAATGTGCCTTTCTGGGGCACTTCAACCAACCTCAGATAGCCTCCTTAATTATGAACAAAAAACCCTCCATCCTCCACGCCCTGCTTTTCGCAGGCCTCGCAGCATCGGCCTAGGCGGCAGTTCTTGAAAATCCCCCACTCTCGACAGGTCCAAAATCGATTGAACCCAAGGGTGTGATATCGCCGGATCTGGTGCCCGCGAATGTGACAACCAAGGAGGAACTCATCGCGCTTCCGAAGTTCCGAACGATTCAGACTTTTGAAAAAGAGGGGCAGGTTTTTGAACCAAAGCAAAATTTCATCACCTTCTCCGCAGAGAGCGAGTCGCCCAGCTGCGCGGAGGCAGAAAACACTTCATCGACACAATCAAGCTCATCGCCTACCGCGCCGAAACCGCCCTCGTCCAACTCGCCCGCGAAACGCTCCGCCGCCACGACGACGCCCGAAGCTTCGTGCGCGCCCTCTTCAACACCAGCGTCAACCTGCGCCCCGACCCCGCTCGCAACGAACTGCACATCGAAATCCACGGCCAAGCCAACCCCATCCACGACGCCACCCTCGAAGCCATATGCACCGAACTCAACGCCACAGAAATCTGCTATCCCGGCACCACCCTCCGCCTCGTCTACCGCCCAATCAGGTCATCCGTTTTCCCTCCAGGTCAGGATGTCTGATGCTCCTTTCGCAGAGCGATACCAATCAAACTTCGACAAAAGGTGGCTTGAAATCCGCGACCTTCGAAACCGCGTTTTCCACCACGAGCGCATCCTGCACTGGAAGGATTTGGATGACCGACATCAAGCGACCCTTGAAATCATTGCTTGGATGTCGCCGGAACTCCACCATCTGGCGCGAAACTTTGACCGGTTTTTGTTGATCAGAAAAAACGGACCGGGCCCTTGGATCGAGATGCTCAAGAAATATCGCACCCACTAAATCCCGCAGCTCACCGCACCATGCTTGCCGTCCTATTAAAACGCCTTGTTTCGCTGTTTGTGGTTTTGTTCTGCGTTGTGTCGATCACTTTTCTGTTGATCCGGGCGTCGCCGGGTGGGCCGTTTGACGGGGAGAGGAAGATTCCGGAGGCGATTGAGAAGCAGCTTTTGGCGAAATACAAACTCGATGGGACGCTGTGGCAGCAATACACGGGCTATATTGGCGATTTGTTGCGTGGGGATTTGCGGCTTTCCACGAAGTATCGCAACCGCTCGGTGAATGAAATCCTCGCGCAGACATTGCCTGTCACGCTGGCGCTCGGCGGGGCGGCCTTTTTGCTTGCGACCTTCGCGGGTGTTTGGCTTGGGACGCTGGCGGCGATGCATCGCCAGACTTGGCGGGACTTCGGTGCGATGTTTCTCGCGCTGGCAGCGATTTCGTTGCCGTCTTACATCATCGGCCCGCTTTTGATTCTGGTTTTTGCCCTCACGCTCGGATGGTTGCCGGCCGGGGGCTGGGGGGGATTGTCGCATTTGATTCTTCCCGCGCTCACGCTGGCTGCTCCGGCGGCGGCGGTGATTGCGCGTCTCATGCGCGGGAGCATGGTCGAGACGCTGCAGATGGATTTTGTGCGGACGGCACGGGCGAAGGGGTTGAAGGAATCGACGGTCGTCTATCGCCACGCGTTGCGTATCGCCATCCTGCCCGTGGTCTCGTATCTGGGCCCGCTGGCTGCGCACCTGCTCACGGGATCCATCGTCGTTGAAACCGTCTTCAACATCCCCGGAGCGGGCGCATTTTTTGTGCACTCGATTCTGAACCGCGATGGATTCCTCCTTGGCGGGATGGTGATCGTCTATTGCGCGATGCTGGTTTTTTTCAATCTCCTCGTCGATCTGGCCTACGGGTTCCTTGACCCGCGAATCAAATCCCATGCTTGATCCGCGCGTCTTCCAGCGAGTCCGAAAAAATCCCGCAGCCGTGCTGTCGGCGGTGTTTCTGGCGTTCATGGTTCTCGCGTGTGTTGCGGGGCCGTTTTTTATACCAGCGGCGCTCGGCGAACCCGGTCCGAATCAATACGCGCCGCCCTCGCGGGAGCATCCGTTCGGCACGGATTTGAATGGACGCGACCTGCTTTACCGTGTGCTCACCGGAGGTCGCATCTCGCTTCTGGTCGGCCTGTGCGGCGCGGTGGTGAGTCTTTTCATTGGCACGGCCTGGGGATTGGTGGCGGGTTATGCCGGTGGACGCACCGATGCGCTCATGATGCGTTTTGTCGATATCCTCTACTCGGTGCCCCGGCTGATTTTCATTTTGATCGCGATCAATGCCTTCAACGCCGGGCTTCAAGATTGGGCGAATCGAGAGGGACTCGAGTGGCTTGTGGAGTCGTCCCGCATAGCGATTTTGATTCTCACGCTGGGCTTCATCGAATGGCTCACGATGGCCCGTATCGTGCGCGGACAGGTGCTCTCGCTCAAGGAGCGCCAATTCGTCACAGCGGCCCGCGCGCTCGGGCAGTCGCATGTCAAAATCCTGACCAGTCACCTGCTGCCGAATCTGGCCGGCATCATCCTTGTTTATCTCACACTCACGATCCCTGCTGTGATCATCGACGAGTCGTTCCTGAGTTTTCTCGGGCTTGGCATCCAGGCGCCGCAGGCGAGTTGGGGGTCGCTCCTGGCTGATGGGGCCGGCGCGATCAATCCTGTCCGCAGTTTCTGGTGGCTCCTTGTTTTCCCGGCTGCAGCGATGGCTCTCACGCTCCTCGCGCTGAACTTCCTCGGCGACGCCTTGAGGGATGCTTTCGACAGCAAAGCGCGGTGAGGGGGGGCTATTGCTTCCAGTTTATCAACCCTGGGCTGCAATTTCTCAGTTTTGCATGATCAAGCGAAGAAGAGACTGAGAGCTTTGGTTTGCCTGGGCGAGCATGGCCGTTCCGGCTTGTTGGAGGATGTTGAATCGGGCGAGTTGGGTGGTTTCGACAGCGACATCGACATCCATGATGCGGCTGACGGCTGATTCAAGGTTCGTTTGATTCACGCTTAGCATATCTTGCGCAAAGTGAAGGCGGCTTTGTTCCGCGCCATTTTGCGCCCTCATGTTGGCAAGGCTTTGCAAGGCCATTCGCGCGACGATGCCAAACTCCTCTGCAGTGTTAACCGTTATGCGGGAGTTTGAAACATTGGCAGCTGTAGCAGCGATTCCGTTGCCGCTCCATGGGGCAAGGGTCATTGTTAACGCAGCCGTATCCGTGGGAGCATTCAAATTTATAGCACTGGTCGTTGATCCATCCTCGGGACGGGTATAAACGGAAGGGTTTGGCGAGTAGGAAACCGTAATTGAGGAGATGGTGGTCGTTCCACCGTGGAGCGGGTCAATATAGTTTCCAGACCGCACATTCTCAGCCAGTTGGCGGTAAGTTGGTGTTGTGACATGAGGTGGATTTGTTGGAGGCACAAGTGCGTAGTTATTTCCACCAAGTGAAGTTAAAGGAGGATTTCCAGGTGTAGAAATTGTGACGGGAACGGTTGCCGTGGTTGCTGCGGCCATGGTTACAGAGTTTGTGCCAACCATTACAGTATAGTTATGAGCTGGAATAGTTGCTGCCCTATTAAGGTGGCCCGGCGGGAGGCTGAACGAGTCAGTCCAAGTTTGCGTGATGGATGTGGTTTGGTCCAAATCGAATACCTCGCCTGTTTCCAGATATCCGTCGATATCCTGAGGTGGATTGGGAACAAAAATTCTCTGGCTTGGATTGCTTGGGTTAGCAAATGATACGAACCCATTTTTGAGCATATTGAGCCAGGGATCTGTATTGATGGCATGGACGGAAATATCCGCGCTTTGCCCTCCATCTTCGGAGGTCACAACTTTGAGAGCTCCTGCTGTGGTTGAAGCAGGCGTAGCGTTGAGCGATTCTGGAAGAAATAGTGGGATGCCATTGAATTTTTCAGTGCTGAATTGCGCAAGCTGTTGCTGGAGTTGTTGGAACTCGGTATCGTAATTTGCTATATCGCTTGGGTTTTTGGTTACATCCAAGGCCATAGATGTCAGTTCAGACATACGCGCAAGAACTTTATCCGCCGTTTTCAGGACGCCGTCCTGCGTCTGGAGAAACGCCAAGGAATTGCCCACATTGGCATTCACTGCTTGGCTTCGACGAATCGATGCCGAAAGTTTCATTGAAACTGCAAGTCCGCCGGCATCGTCGTAAGCAGAGTTGATTCTCGAACCTGTGGAGAGGCGATTCAAGCTACGCTGCAGATTTTGATTTGTCCTATCGAGGTTGTAAGCTGCCATTGAGGCTGCGAAGTTAGTGTTGATGACTGTTGGCATATCCTTTGTTGTTTTTTTTTTGGACTCCGCGTCCATTGGCGGCCAGCCTTGCTGTTTACAAGGCGACAAAGGTATATGTCGGACAAATCAAGGGCTGCTTTAGGGTTTTTTTTGACAATAAAAAACCTCGCCCTTTGAGGAACTCAAAAGGAGTTACTTACACGCTCCATTGCTAAAAACTTTTTTTCTAAAGAAGCGGCTATTAAATTTTAAAATGAGGCTATTGGTTTCGGGTCTGTAAAAAACGGTCGGTTAAAGATGGGCGGGTTAAGACGGGCGCAGGTTTCTTGAACGCATTCCAGGAAACACGGGTGGAAGATTCGGGAATCCTGAAACCATCTGGTAAAAATGGTGGCTTGGAGGTGAAAGTGGATGAACCCTTTTAAAGCGAAAATCAGTGTCAACACGGGCGGGACGCGCTAGCCACCCTTGGCCTTCTTGTCTCACACGCTTTTCTAGCACATCGGGAATTCTGAATTTTTTCTGGCTTGGTTGGCAGTTTATGCGGCTTGCAAATTGCGAGTGCCATTGCGCGCAGCTACTTAGATTTTGCGAGTTTTCCTGCGGTGTGATTCGGCTGCGCGAATTGGGTTTTAAAGCCGAGCGCCCAAAGCCTGGTGAGTTAAAAAAAGTCCGCGCGTATGACAATCTCGGCGGCATCGAAGAAGCCTTAGGTCTCAGCCTGCGGTGTGGCGATCCTATGTGCTTCACAGCCCCTTTTGAAAAAGAGGCCGGATCGAATGGGATTTCCCCTGAGTGGAGCGAGACACCTTGGGTTTTACTCGGGACGCCCAAGGCCGGTATTGATCGGTTTTTGAATTCAGAAAGTTTTTCAATGGCTTTGCTGAATCTGAAACGGAGCACACAAGTTTCCGATCCACTCACTGTCGGATTGTATTCGGCATCGAGGGAAGACCGGCCTAGCGATTGAATGGCTTCCAAAATTAGCGCACTGGAAATTCTCGAATTGAGCGCACCAAAAAAGTCTGAACCACGAGCATTTCTCTCAAGGAATCCGTGAACCGCGAATGCGGATTCAAAAGCGTTGTTCAAGAAGTGTGACATATCCGTGTCTTTTTTTGCAGAGTCCGTTCTGCTCTCGAGCCAGCGCTAAATCAGCACTCGCTAAAACCAACATCGACAAGCTGGGCTAAAAATTTAGTCGAAAGATAGCGCCCTCTGAAATCGCCGTGAAAAATCGACGCCCTGCGGGATGCGTTCGACAGCAAGGCGCGGTGAGGGGGGCTATTTTATGATAATGAAATCGACGCTTTTGGGCGTGGTGGCGTTTTTTTCGGAGAAGACGAGGGATTGGGAGGGATGCTCGTCGAGTTCGCGGTTGGCGACCCAGAAGTAGTTCAAGGGGTCGCC
>JBJTGE010000037.1:0-3100 GCA_046093785.1 Spartobacteria bacterium | reverse complement strand
TTTGCCCTTCTGTGTTCGCGATTAAACGGAGCGAAGTCCCGGACCTATGTTGAATAAAATCCCGGAGGCTTGGCGCCCGGCGAGATGACAGGCCTTCATTGGAAGTCTGATTGCCGGTAACGCGGTCATCCACCCTATCATGAGGGCACGGGAACTGCTCCGGAACGGCACGAGGAGGGCAATTTTTTTTGGCTTTGTAACCAGTAACGGCGTCTTCGCGCCTGAAGTCTGGGACCCCGACGGCCTCCGGCTCGTAGCCTACGCCTCGGAGAGCGCGGCGTCCCTACCAAAAATTCACGAGGGTGCTGCCGCACCGCCCGCGCGGCAGCGCGCTCGTTTGCCCGAGGTAGGGAAGGCGCGTCGTCGCCGTCCGATTTTTGCGGCGGGAGCCGCCTTTGTCATCACCTTTGCGCGATCAAAGTGAATGGCCAATCCCTCCAATCAGATGCCAATCCAGCGCGAACGGGATTTTGCAGCACATAGTCCACTTTTTCATCGAAACTTTCATCGTTTCGCAAACGATGCTCAAAAAAATCCCGCTGCCAACGGATGCCATACCTGTGCGCGGACCAATGTTTCCAGTCGCGAATGCATTTCGCAATCACCGCCTCTTGGGGAAAACTTAAAACAAGGTGGACATGATCGGGCATGATTGTCACCGCATGGGCCCACCAGTCACCCTTGCTGACCCTGTAGGAGATGGAATCAAGGAGTCCCTGTGCAGTGGCAGATTGGAGTAAAGGTTGCCCCCTGCGATCGATGGTGCAGCAAGTGATGAAAAAAACCGAGCTGCTGATATCAATCCAAGCTGGAATTTCATGCGGCAGGGATCGGCGACCGGTTTCCATGCAGACAACATCTCGAAATCGGCCTTCTTCACGGAAGAAAAAACTTCCCGCCGGAGCAGGTGAGTTATCACAGGGTGCTGCCGCACCGCCCGCGCGGCAGCGCGCTCGTTTGCCCAAGGTAGGGAAGGCGCGCCGTCGCCGTTCGATTTTTGCGGCGGGAGCCGCCTTTGCATAAAGAAACGGCGTCTTCGCGCCTGAAGCTTGGGACCCCGACGGTGCGGCGTCCCTACCGAAATTCACGAGGGTGCTGCCGCACCGCCCGCGCGGCAGCGCGCTCGTTTGCCCGAGGTAGGGAAGGCGCGCCGTCGCCGTCCGATTTTTGCGGCGGAGCCGCCTTTGAACAAAGAAACGGCGTCTTCGCGCCTGAGGCTTGGGACCCCGACGGCGCGGCGTCCCAATTTTTCACGAGGGTGCTGCCGCACCGCTCGCGCGTCAGCGCACTCGTTCCCCCAGGTAGGGAAGGCGCGCCGTCGCCGTCCGACTTGCGCGGCGTGAGCCGCCTTTGCATCCAGAAACGGCGTCTTCGCGCCTGAAGTTTGGGACCCCGGCGGCGCGGCGTCCCTACCAATTTTTCACGAGGGTGCTGCCGCACCGCCTCGGCTCAGGCTGTGGCGGTTTTTTGGATTTCGAGCAGGCGGGATATGCCTCCCCGGGCGGCGGTGACCATTTGCTCGAGTTGGGCGGGGCTGAAGACATTTTCTTCGCCGCTGCCTTGGAGTTCCACGAAGTCGAGTTTGTCGGTCATGACGACATTCATATCGACGCTGGCATCGCGGTCTTCGATGTAGTCGAGGTCGACGAGGACTTGGTCGTTCACGATGCCCACGCTCACGGCGGCGACGCGGTTTTTCACGGGGAGTTCCTTGATTTTTCCTTCTCGAACGAGCCATTGCCCGGCGAGTTCCACCGCGACTGATGCGCCGGTGATGGCGGCTGTGCGCGTGCCGCCATCCGCTTGCAGGACATCGCAATCCACCCAGAGCGTGCGCTGGCCGAGTTTTTCGAGGTCGACGACGGCGCGGAGGGAGCGTCCGATGAGGCGTTGGATTTCGGTGCTGCGTCCATCGGTGCGTCCGCGTGCGGAGTCGCGTTGTTTGCGGGTGAGGGTGGAGTAGGGGAGCATGGAGTATTCGGCCGTGATCCAGCCGCCGGTTTTGTTTTGTTCTTTCATCCAACGCGGCACGGTTTCTTCGATGGTGGCGGCGCAGATGACCTTGGTGTTGCCGAAGGAGACGAGCACGGATCCCTGGGAGTGCGGGGCGATGCCTTTTTCGAGAGTGACGGGACGGATTTCGTGCGGTTGGCGGTTATCGTGGCGGCTCATAAAGGGGGCGAGTGTGAGGGGAAGGGGCGGCGGCGGGCAAGGAGCGATTCCAAAAACGCTTGAAAACGACCTCTTGACGCCACGGGATGGGTTGCATACCCTACGCGTCCATTTTTTTAGAAAGTAGGTGAATTTATGCCGGAAATAATCGTTCGAAAAGGCGAGCCCATCGATAGAGCCCTGAAGCGTTTGAAAGGGAAGATCGATGCGGAGGGTTTGATGGATGAAGTGCGCAGACTGCGCGCTTTTGAAACACCCGTTCAGCGCACGCGTCGCAAGGCGAAAAACAACGCCAAGCGCGCCAAGTTGAAGATCCGATTTAATTTCAACCCCGTGTCCTAACCATTGGACAGTGGTCAAATTGTTATCGCCGGCTGCGGTTTCCTGGGGGAAGCCGCAGCCGGTTTCTTTTTGGAGGCGGGGTGGCGCGTGCTGGGGGTTTGCGCGACGGAGGAATCTGCTGCTAGACTCGCTGGCCGGCCGTTTCCTGTCGCCGTCGTGGATATTTCCAAACCGATCCGCGTTCCTGCGGGATGGGAGAGTCCGGATGTGGTGGTGCACTGTGCCAGCTCGGGGCGTGGGGGGGCGGATGCCTACCGCGCGGTGTATCGGGATGGCTTGGAGCATCTCAGTAATGCCTTTGCTCCGGGGCGTTTGATTTTTACCGGCAGCACATCGGTTTACTCGCAGGTGGATGGGGGGTGGGTCACCGAGGATTCTCCAGCGGAGCCAGATCGCGAGACGGGCCGGATTTTGCTCGAAGCGGAAAAGATCGCGCTCGAAGCGGGCGGAGTTGTGGCAAGGTTAGCGGGTATTTATGGGCCTGGCCGCTCGGTGTTGTTAAAAAAATTTCTGGATGGGTCGGCTTTGCTGGAAGCCGGAGGCAACCGCTGGATCAACCAAATCCACCGCGATGACGGCGCGCTGG
>JBJTGE010000036.1:0-2808 GCA_046093785.1 Spartobacteria bacterium | reverse complement strand
TTTCAAGCCCGGTTGCCGCGACATTTTCAACATGGAAAACTCACAACCACCATGCCCGCCGCCGTTGCCACCCGGGGGCAACGGCGCGTCCGCCCGTCAATGGATCACAGTCCTGCATTTGAGCGCGCTCGCGGGGTTGGTCATCGTTGGTTTCGGCCACATTCTTGGACCGCTGATCATCTGGCTTTTGAAGAAAAACGAGGTGACGGGCCTTGATGCCGCAGGCCGGAGCGTGCTGAATTTTCAGATCTCGTGGAGCCTTTGGTTTTTTCTCTCCGGAGTTGTGGCCATGGTGGGCTCCTGTCTCGTGGTGCCACTGGCGCTGCCCGTGGGCACATTCATCGCATGGCTGGCTTTTGTTATCAACGGGGCGATCAAGGCCAGCAATGGCGTGAGCTACAAATTCCCGCTGACGATCCGCTTTTTCAGCTGATTTTTTCAGGGCAAACCAAACGGTGCCGGATCAAGTGTGGAAATGCTCCACGCGACGGCCGATGCCCGCGAGTATCTCCCATGAAATCGTTCCCGCTTGGCCTGCCAATTCGGTGACATCGATTGTCTCGTCCCCGTCATTGCCAATAAGCGTGACCTCATCGCCAAGCTCGACTTCGGGTCGTTCGGAAACATCGACCACAATCTGATCCATGGTCACCCGCCCCAGCACAGCGCAGCGGGTGCCACGCACGAGAACGCTCGCACCTCGGCCCGACACCTGCCTCGGAAAGCCATCAGCATATCCCACCGCTACAAGCGCAGTGCGAATGGGTTTATCGGCAATAAAAGAACGCCCATAGCTGATGCTGGCACCGGCAGGCAAATCACGAAGCAGCACAACGCGCGACTTCCAGGAAAGCACAGGCTCGATCTGGCTCGAAAACGCCGGCAACGGCGAAACGCCGTAAAGGATGAGCCCCGGCCTCACGAGGTCGTGCCGGTGCTCAGGACGGGTCAGGACACCAGCGCTGTTGAGAACATGGAATTTCGCTCCCGGCGCAATGGCGCGCAGTTCCTCCGACATCGCGTGAAAGCCCTTGAGCTGCTCCAGAGTGAAAATCTCGTCCTCATCGGCCGAGGGGAGATGCGTTGAAATGCTGTGCAAAAAAACCTTCTTCATCGAGAGAACCCGCCGCACCTCATCAAATGCTGCAGGGGCCGCGCAGCCGACGCGTCCCATCCCCGTGTCGATTTTGAAATTCACACTCACCTCGCCATACCGCGAATAGGCAAGAGCCTCATCCGCGCTGGACACCGTGACGATAAATCCGCTTCGCACCGCCGTCTCATACTCGGCAGGCAGGCAAGGACTGAGCAGCATGACCGCTCGGCCATTTGCGGCAGGGGCGACCTCCATCGCCTCTTTGATATTCGCCACCCCAAAGACCTCGGTATCGTCGGCAAGGGTTCTCACGATATCGGCGACGCCATGCCCGTAGCCGTTGGCTTTCACCACGGCGAGAATGCCGGGGCCGGGACCGATGCGATTCCTCACAAAAGCCAGATTCCGCCTCAATGCGCCGAGGTTGATTTCAACCCAAGTGCGGAGATTTTCAGGAACGGGAAGTGCGGGCATATGGTTAAAGTGGAGGTAAGGGGATTCGAACCCCTGGCCTTCTCATTGCGAACGAGACGCTCTACCAACTGAGCTATACCCCCAAGGAAAAATGGGTTTTCCGCACCGCGCCGAAGCCCTGTGCGATGCTCCGAAATGAACCACCGCGCCCTGCCAGCGGCAAGGAAAAATCCCGCGCCTGTTTTTAAGCTCCCCACCTGCCGCTTGAGCTGTTTTTTTAGGTGAATCGCAAAGCAACTCTTCAAAGTTCACGCCCCATCCACCTCCTGGATCTGTGCGCAGATCGGAGCGAGGGAACACTATGCCATCCCGCGCGTGTTGCACCGCTCGGGCAAGCTGGAGGCGCTCTTCACCGACTACTGGTCGCATGGGTTTTGGCATAAACTCGCCCGCTCCGCCCGACTCAGAAGCAGGCGGCACGAGGATTTGAGCGACGCAGAGGTTTATTCGTTCAATTCCACAGCCGTCATCGACGGCCTGCGTAAAAAAATCCGGCCGTCCACCGACCCCTACAGCGATTTTCTTCGCATCGGCAGCCGCTTCGGCAAGCAGGTTCGCTCAAGCCTAGCGCGCCGCCGCGAACAGCACTGGGAAAACACGATCTTCTTCGGCTACGACACTGGCTTTCTGGAAGCCGCAGCCTGGGCCAAGGATCGTGGCGCCGTTTGCATCGTCTGCCAGATGGACCCCTCGCGCACGGAGGTGGAAATGGTGCAGGAAGAGGAAAGACGCTGGCCCGGTTGGGCCAAGTCGCCGATCCTCGTGCCCGAGGAATACTTTGCCTGGCGCAAAGCCGAGTGGGCGCTTGCGGATGCCATCATGGTCAACTCGCAATGGACTCTCGACGCCCTCGTCGCCCAAGGCGTGCCTGCCGATAAAATCCATATCATTCCCCTCGCCTACGAGGTCGGAGATTTAGGCGAGGTCGCCTCCCCCACCCCGCTCAAGCCCGAGTCCGATCCGCTCCGCGTGCTTTTCCTCGGCCAGGTTAACCTCCGCAAAGGTGTCCAATACCTCCTCGAAGCCGCCCGTCTCCTGAAAGGCCAAAACATCCAGATCGACATCGCAGGCCCAATCGCCATCGCCGACCAGTTTGTCGTGAAAGCCCCGCCCAATGTGCGTTTCCACGGCGCCGTGACCCGCGACCGTGTGCGGGAATTCTACAGCCAGGCCGATGTTTTTGTTCTCCCCACGATCTCGGACGGCTTCGCGCTCACCCAACTCGAGGCCATGGCGCA
>JBJTGE010000035.1:0-13134 GCA_046093785.1 Spartobacteria bacterium | reverse complement strand
CTCCGACGAGCCCGTCGATGAACGCTGGGTCGGCGAGAATCCCATCGGTCACGGCCCCGACGCGAAGCTCGGCCGCATCTGCTGATCCATCGCAACCATTCAAAAACAGCCGCCGGGCCTCGCTTGGCGGCTGTTTTTTTTTGTAATCGGAGCCGGACTGAAGACTTGAAAAAACTCCGCCAACACGCCGAACCACCGATTATCGACTGGCTGTTTATTATGCGGTTTGTATGAATACCCTCACTCACGGCCTCCCTCCACGGGCAGGTCTTTCCCAAATCGCCATGACGACAACCGATCTTTCATCCAACCCGGCAGCCCAAGTCTTCGTTCCGGATGACCTCCCGTTTCCTAATGCCGCTTCGAGAGTCACACACTTGGGCGTTGGGGCGCATCACGACGATCTCGAGTTCATGGCCTTTCACGGGATTGTGGAGTGCATGGACCGCACAGACCGTTGGTTCGGGGGCGTTACCTGCACAGACGGCCGTGGCAGTTCGCGCAGCGGGGTTTTTGCCGAAATGAGTCCAGAGGAACTCGGCCGCGTGCGCGCCAAGGAGCAAAATGAAGCCGCCGCCATCGGACAATACGGCGTCATGTTTCAACTCGGCTATCCGAGTTCGGCCGTGACCAATCCCGCCGATACCCGACTGCGCGAGGATTTGACGCGGATTTTGAAGAGCACCCGCCCAGAGGTCGTCTACAGCCACAGCCCGGCGGACAAGCACAGGACGCACCTCGGTGTTTTCGCCTCGCTCCTCCATGCGCTCCGCGCCCTGCCCCTCGAGGAGCGTCCAAAGCAACTCATAGGCTGCGAAGTTTGGAGGGATCTGGACTGGATGCTGGACTCCGAAAAAGTCCGCATGAATGTGAGCGGGCACGAGACTCTCGCCAACACACTCAACGCCGTCTTCGCCTCGCAAATTGTCGGTGGAAAACGCTACGACCTCGCCGTGACAGGCCGCCGTGCCGCAAATGCCACATTCTACGAACCCCGCGAAGGCGATGAATCCACACAAGTCCTCGTCGGCATCGACCTCACCCCCTTGATCCAGGACGACTCGCTCAGCGTCGTGGAATTCACCCGCCAGGCGATCCGCCGCTTCGAGGAAAGCGTCTGCGCCGGCCTGACCCCTTATTTTTAATTCTATGGAAGTCATCATCCAACCCAATGCCGAAGCGGCTGCCGCCATGGCCGCCCGCCTCTTCTCCCACACCATCCGCACCAAGCCAAACGCCGTCCTCGGCCTCGCCACCGGCGGGACCCCCGTGCCACTCTACCGCCATCTCATCCAGCAGAATCTCGACTGGTCCCACATCACCTCCTTCAACCTCGACGAATACATTGGCGTCGGCGCCGACCATCCCCAGTCCTACCACGCCTTCATGCACGAGAACCTCTTCCGGCATGTGAATATCAATCACGCAAACATCCACATCCCCGACGGCATGGCAGCCGATCCCGAGTCCTTCTGCCGAAGCTACGAGGAAAAAATCCGCACCGCAGGAGGCATCGACCTCCAACTCCTCGGTATCGGCACCGACGGCCACATCGGCTTCAACGAGCCGACCTCCTCCCTCGCCTCCCGCACCCGCATCAAAACCCTCACCGCCCGCACCCGCAAGGACAACGCCCGCTTCTTCGGCAGCGAGGACGCCGTGCCCTTCCATGTCATCACCATGGGCATCGGCACCATCCTCGACACTCGCAGAACCGTCCTCCTCGCCACAGGAAAAAACAAAGCGCAAGCCGTGGCCCAAGCCGTCGAAGGCCCGATCACCTCGATGAACCCCGCCTCCGCACTCCAACTCCACCCCTCCGCCATCTTCTGCCTCGACGAGGAGGCCGCATCCGAACTCGCCCGCGCCGACTACTACCGCTGGGTCTTCGACAACAAACCCGCCTGGCAGGTCATCTGAGGGAGGCTTCAAGCGGGCGCAGCGCAGCGCTCGCCGCGAGTCGATTATTTTGGAGGGTCGACCTCCGGCTTGACCCATTTTTCAAACACGGAAAACAAAGCCCCACTCCCGGACACCTCCCCGCTCACAATCTCCGCAAACTACTCGCCGCGCGATCCGATAAAATTTTGCCAACCCGCAAACGCCGCTTCGCGGCTGAAATTTGGGCCATGCGGGACGATGGCCCTCCCATAAAACGCCGCGCGTCGATTATTTTGGAGGGTCGACCTCCGGCTTGACCCATTTTTCAAACACGGAAAACGAAGCCCCACTCCCAGACACCTCCCCGCTCACAAACTCCACAAACTACTCGCCGCGCGATCCCCTAAAAATGATTTTGCTGTCCATGATTTTGCCAACCCGCACACGCCGCGCGTCGACTTTGGGTTGGGTGCGAAATGAATTTCCCTTCTTTGCTTCCGGCTCCTCTGCCTCATTCCTTCCCCGCCATGAGGTTGTGGTTGATTCTTCTGAATCCATTTTTACCCGATCACATCTTGAACTCGGGTAGATTCTCGACTGGCCTAGGCCTCTCGAGAAGGCGAAGATTCTTAATAATCTCTTCGAATTCTGTAAGGGCTTTTTCATAGCCCATTAATTCCGGCTCTTGCTGGGGCACCGTAAAAACCGGAAGCTCAAAAAAAGGGGATGAGTTCATTTCCATACTCCTCATGGTAAATTTGATCTCCATTTTTTCAACCTCTCAAGCGCCGCTTCCCCGCCATAGCGTTTCACGAGACAAGCGAAAGCCTCCTCATCCGGATCGAGCCGATGCCTTTTCACGAGTTGAAAAATATCGCCCCAATCTTTCTCCGGGTCGGAACGCTGAGGGCTTGAGGCGGCATGAAGTTTGAGAGCGACCATGTGCGCAGGCGAAGGCACACGCACCACCACACGCCGACTCGTCTTTGCCTCCGAATCACCGCGTAGATTTTCCCATGTGCTCGGGTTCACAAACATGATGTCGACCTGCGGCCACCCGGGCTCTTGTTTGGAGAACTGCTCAAATGCCGGTGTCTCCACTGCAAGCCCGTATCCAAACTCCCCAAGGATGGAACGCCAAGCCTCCCTTGCCCCTTGTTCACTGAGAAAATCCACATCTGTGGTCATCCGCTCGTAACCATGATGAACCACCGCATGGCCACCGATGACTAAAAACTCTACACCGCGTTTTTCAGCTTCTCTCGCGAGACGCTCAATCAGTTCCAGTATCATTTGTTACATGCGGATGTTGACAAGGAAGCCCTGAACTATTCGCGCGAGCTTCCATATCCACAAGGACAGAATTCTCTCAAATGTCGAGGGCGACCATATCAACTTTTCTCATTCTCGTTGGACTCTGGAATAACACCACAGGAATCCATTCCCAGATACACTGGCGCGCTGTCGCGCGATTGCTGTAGCGGCGTCTCTATGAGCGCCGGGGGGGGCTCCGATTCGGCAGTCATAGACAGCCGCTACAAATCCGCGCAGCAGCGCACTTCGTGAATCTGGGATTCAGCGTCCTCGCTTGACCCATTTTTCAAACACGGAAAACGAAGCCCCACTCCGAGACACCTCCCCGCTCACAAACTCCACGAACTACGCGCAGTGCGATTCCCTAAAAATGATTTTGCCAACCCGCAGGCGCGAGATGGCATCAGAGGTGGATCCTATAAAAAGTTGAAGCCCGTCTCAACGAGTGTTGAAACGGGCTTTTGTTCCCCCCAGAACGAGATCAAACTATCACCCTGCTCGGCGGGTGCAAGAATTATTTTGGATTTTTTTTAGCGGCGTGGGCCCCGGCCCCGGCGGAAGAATTTCCGGCCGTCCATGCGGACTTCGGGCTTGGGTGGTTTGGGTGCGGCGTTCTCGCCGTTCGGCGGGACTTGGAATCCCTCGAGCGTGAGGCGGTCGATTTTCTGGCCGATGAAGCGTTCGATGGCGCTGAGTTTTTTGGCTTCGTCGGGGGCGACGAGTGTGAAGGCATCACCCGACATGTTGGCGCGGCCGGTGCGGCCGATGCGGTGGACATAGTCCTCAGGGTGTTGGGGGATGTCGTAGTTGATGACATGGCTGACTCCGGCGATGTCGATGCCGCGCGCGGCGATGTCTGTGGCGACCATGACTTCGTATTTGCCCGTCTTGAATCCATTGAGGGCTTCGATGCGCTGGTTTTGGGAGCGGTTGGCGTGCAGGACGGCGACGGCGTGGTTGTTGGCGCGGAGTTTTTTGGCGATCTTGTCGGCGCCGTGTTTGGTGCGGCTGAAGATGATCGCGCTCTGGTAATCGACGGCGGTGAGGAGCGCGAGGAGGAGGTCGAATTTGCGGCTCGGGTCCACCATGTAAACGCCATGCTTCACAATCGAGGCCACCGAGCGGGCCGCTCCGATCTCGATGCGCACGGGATCGCGGAGGGCAAAGTTGGCGAGCTCCGCGATTTCCGGCGGAAGGGTGGCCGAGAAAAAGAGTGTCTGCCGATTCTTGGGAACCTTCGCAATGATGCGGCGCATGGGCGGCAGGAAACCGACATCGAGCATGCGGTCAACCTCGTCAAGGATGAGGACTTCGATGTCATTGAGACGGACGGTGCCCTGCTGGAGATGGTCTTCCAGACGGCCTGGCGTGGCGACGAGAATATCGAGGCCTTCCTTGAGGGCTGCGCGCTGGTTTCCATAACCAACGCCGCCATAGACACAGCCTACTTTGAGGTCGGTGAAACGGCTGAAGTCGCGCATGGCGGTTTCCACCTGCATGGCGAGTTCGCGGGTCGGCTCGAGGACGAGGCAGCGAAGGCGACCGTGCGAGCCGAGCTTCTGGAGCGTGGGCAGCGCGAAGGCGGCGGTTTTTCCTGTGCCGGTTTGGGCCGAGGCGATGAGGTCACGGCCCTCCAAGGCCGGCGGGATGGCGCGCAGTTGAATGGGGGTCGGATCGCCGTAACCCATCGCTTGGACGCCTTGCAAAATATGCTTGGTCAATCCAAGCGCTGAGAATGGCATGTTGTGTTGTTTTTCCTATCCCGGGAGGTTTTTGAGCAACTGCTCGTTGGTCGGATATTTCCGGATGAAAAAGAGAAGGCGCTCGATGGCCTCGATCGGCTTGTGGCCGGCGAGCCCACGGCGGATGACGCTGATCTTGTGCAAATCCTCCTCGGGGATGAGAAGCTCCTCGCGGCGTGTGCCGGACTGGAAAATATCGATCGCCGGATAGATGCGCTGGTCGCTGATCTTGCGGTCGAGAACGATCTCCATGTTGCCGGTGCCTTTGAACTCTTGGAAGATCAGCTCGTCCATGCGGCTGTTCGTCTCGATGAGCGCTGTCGCCATAATGGTGAGCGAACCGGCCTCCTCGGTATTGCGGGCGGCGGCAAAAAGTTTGCGCGGGATTTCGAGGGCACGGGCATCCACACCGCCGGACATCGTGCGTCCCCCACCTCCTTGGGCGTTGTTGAACGCGCGGCCGATGCGGGTGAGCGAGTCCATGAGAACGAAAACATCCTTGCCCATTTCGACGAGGCGCCGGGCGCGATCGATGCAGAGCTGCGCGATGCGGGTGTGGGTTTTGATATCCGAGTCGTTCGAGCTGGCCATGAGTTCGGCTGTGGGAACGGTGCGGCGGATTTCGGTGACCTCTTCCGGGCGTTCGTCCACAAGGAGAATGAGAAGTTTCATCTCCGGGTGGTTTTTCACCACGGCGTCGGCAATGTGCTGGAGAAGTGTTGTCTTTCCCGTGCGGGGTGGCGCGACGATGAGGCCGCGCTGACCCTTGCCCACTGGGGCCACCAGATCGATGACGCGTGTCGTGAAGCGCTCGGGAACGGTCTCGAGCTTAATGCGCTCGTTCGGATTGATGACGCTGAGCTCCTCAAAAACAGGCAGGTTTTGGAACTGCTCGGGATCGCCGCCTTCCAGCTCAGTGAGCTTATACATTTGCGGGCCACGATTGCCCCGGCGGATTTCGCCTTTGATCCACATGCCGTCGCGGAGACCGTATTTGCGGACGATCTCGGGGGTGACGAAAATGTCGTTGTTCGACTGGGTGAAGTTGCGGCGCGCCTCGCGCAGGAAACCAAATCCCTTGCCGCTGACTTCGACGATGCCCTCGGCATAGACAATCGGAGCCGGAGGCTGCGGAGGTTGCGGCGGCTTCTCTGCCACCGGTGCGGGCTGTGGTGCAGGCTGAGATGCCTGGACGGTTTCTTTGACCGGTTCGGGCGCAGCGGGAGCAACCGGCTGCGGCGCGGGAGCAACTGCGGGAGTCTCAACCGGGGCCGCATCGGTGGTGGCGGGAGTGTTATCTGAAAGTGGATGCTCCGGGGCGTCCGCTGCTTTTTTCTGCCTGCGGGCGCGGCCGATGCGTGGAGTGCGCGTGGTGCGGCGACGGCGCGTGGTTGCCTTGGGGCCTGCGGAATCGGCGGCTTGAGCTCCGTTTTCCGGGTTTTGCTGTTCGTCTGTCATGATTGGGTTTTGAGAAAGGGCCTGTGACTTTTTTTCCCTGTCCAGGCGTGAAATCTCTCTGTGCTGATGTGTCGGGAGCCCGTGAAGTTCCGTGAACTTTAAGAGAGGAAGTTCGCCGGGATCCTGCGACAATGTGTCAATAAAAACGCCGCGTGCGGAGGGGTTCTACATCGCGTGTTTGAGAATAGGAGCAATAAAGGGACGCGCCTTGATTCTGTCAACGCCTAATCTCACGGCAGGCACACTTTTTTTCCATGCGGGCGGCTGGATCGGCACTTGAACAGGCTGGAACGAATCGATAGGCAGGTGGCCATGGCGATGATCCACATCAACCGCAATCGCGAAAATATCGGAAAGTTCAACGAGCAGGATGTCGCCGATGGCCTGAAAAGCGGGCGCTTCCTCCCGACGGACCTGGCATGGCGGGAGCCGATGACGGCTTGGGAACCGCTCTCAAATTTCACCGACCTGCCGCCACCCGAGGCGGCTGAAGAGAAACAAATCGAAGCGCCAACCGAGTCGCGCGCAAATCCAGGTGGCCGCATTGCGCTGGGCGAATGTTTTTCAAAAGGGTGGGAGGGTTTCCAAAAAAACATGGGCACGCTCATGCTCGGAGCGTTTGTGTTTCTGGTGGTGAATGTCTCGCTGTGGTTTGTCTCGGAACTCGCTCAGAGCGTGGTGCGGATGTTCATGAAGTCGGGCGGGAGCGAGGAACAAATGCTCAAAATCGTGGCCGTTGGCGTGGGGTTGTTTTTTTCGATTCTCACTTCCACAGTCACCACGATTTTTTCGGCGGGGTTTCTGTTGATGTTTGTGAAAAATTCCCGTGGCAAATGCGAGTTCGCTGATCTCTTTGCCGGATTTTCCAGCGGCGTCTGGCTTCAAATCCTCATGGCCGGAGTGGCTTGGGGAGCCATCATGGTGAGCTTGGCCCTCTTCACCTTGGCGCCTGGATTTTTCATCACCGAGAAATACGGCTCCCAGATTCCGGCAGTGATCGGGGCGCTGCTTTTCCTTGTTCCCATGGCCTACCTCTCGGTCGGCTTGGGATTTGTTTTTCCGCTGATCCTCGACCACCGCATCGGTTGGCAGGAGGCCATGCGCACGGCGATTTCGACTGTGCACCGTCAGTGGTTTCCGACGGCGGGTCTTATCCTCGTCTATACCCTCTTGGCGATTTCAGGGGTCTTCGTTTGCTGCGTGGGAATCATCTTCACCATGCCATTGGGATATGCCATCTGGGCCGAAGGATACCGGCAGTTGTTTGGCGATCCTCCGAAAACCGAAGACCCGCAGCCTTAGGTTTTCTTCATTTCGCTCAAAATATCGGCGAGAGGAACCACGGCAAAGCGTGATGAGGTGTCCGAAACGGCGTAGGGTAAAATAATGTTCCCGCCATGCAGCAGGCCTCCGCAGCTGTAGACCACATTCGGAACATAGCCCTCGCGTTCGTCTGGGGCAGGCCGCAGGAGCGGTTCACGCAACCGTCCAAGGATGCGCGAGGGGTCGTTCAGATCGAGCAGAACAGATCCGATGCAGTATTTGCGCATCGGGCCCACGCCATGAGTGATCACGAGCCAACCGGCATCGGTTTCGATCGGTGGACCGCAATTGCCCAGTTGGACAAATTCCCAGGGTTGCGAGGGACGCAGGAGAATTTGGGATTCATACCAGAAGTGCAAATGGTCCGAGAACATGAGGTGGATGTTCTCGCCATCCTGACGCCCCAGCATGGCGAAGTGGCCTTTGATTTTTCTCGGAAAGAGGGCGAGCCCCTTGTTGCGAACGGCAGGGCCATTGAGGGTGCGTATCGAGAACTCGTGAAAATCGCGCGTCTGAAGAATCTGCGGCAGGACGACATTCCCATCATAGGCGGTATAGGTCGCCGTGTAGGAAATCGAGCCATCCGCCTCTTGAAAGCGGGTGAAACGGGCGTCTTCGATGCCGTTGACCTCGCTCGGGGCGAAGGGAAAGAGAATTTTCTCGGAGATGTCCAATCCATCGGCAAATCGCACGGTGTAATTCGCCCTCGCGAGCATGAGGGCGCGCTCCCCCGCGCGGCGCACCGATGGTTCGTCGATGCTGGTGCGGAGGCGGCGGACGTGATTGACGAGATTCTCCATGAGAAAGCTCTCGGGGAGATCGCGCAGTGCCGTGCGGGCGTCGGCGTATTCCACTCCGAGTTCTTGCAGTTTTCTGAGAAATGTCGGCGTGTCGTATCGCGCAGCCGGTTGAGGACGCGGCTGGCAGACATAGCGGGAAACGGGATCGAGACGGAGGTCGCCATTACGGTCCACGATGCCTGAACGAAAAGTGATGGATGAGATATGCCCCTCGCCCGTTGCGCGCAGGCTTAAGAAAAACCGCAACTCGCCAGGGTTCAGCCCCGACTGGTCGGGAGCGGCGACCATGCCCGGGTTGAAGAGGGCCGTGGATTCGAGGGAGTATTCATTGGTGAAATACGAGCCAAGCAACAAACGACGCGCCTCGCTCAACTCGAGGTCGGTCGGAAGAAAGGCGCGAATCTGCTCGAAGCGTTCGGCAAAAATGTCGTGGATTTTTTGATGTCGCTCGTGGAAATCCGCGAAAACCTCGTCCAGCTTCGTTTCCACCGCCTTCTCATCCAGGTGCATCACGCGGGAAAAGAGGCTCAGCACACGGGGATTCACCTCCTGTGCCGTGAGAGGTTTTACAATGAGCGAGGGAATGAACGGCCTCAACAGAACGCGGCGCGGATCGGGCCCGATAACAAGCGGCAGACGGCGAATGCGGGACTCAAGAAGGGACATTGGCATCGGGTGTTGGAGAGTTTTTTCGAAAGGCCTGCATCTCGGCGAGAGCGAGCAGGAAGGAGAGCGTGGATTCCGCGCCTTGGTTTTGGTTCACCCGGTTGTCATGCAATCCATCGAAACATCCGCCCGTTGAAGGATCGTAGAGCGGAAGGCGGAGATCATTGACTCCGAGAAACCACGCAAAGGCGCTCTTGGCGGATTTTTTCCAAACGGGATCGGCAGTGGCATTGTAAGCCTCGATACACGCGCCCACGGCCGCCGAGGCCTCAACCGGTTGCTGATCGTGAATCGCGGGAGCAGCCCCCCTCCTCCAGAAGCCATTCGAGCCGATGGGTCGAAAACATCCATCGACTCCCGTTTGATTTTCCATGAGCCACGACAACGCTGACAGGCCGGTTTTTTTCATCTCCTGATTGCCGGTGAATCTGCCCGCAAGGATCAAAGCCTGGGCGATTCTGGGATTGTCGTAAGCGGCGATATCCTCGCACCACGGCCAATCGGGCGAGGCATTTTGCCGAAAGAGATCGAACAATCGTCCTGCCATCTCATCCCTGCGCCGGTCCGCATGCAAATCGCCGTGCAGCGAGCGGAAATACTCATGAAGGCCGAGAATCGCAAAAGCCCATGCACGCGGGGATGTGAACCCCTCCAGCACGGGCAGCGCCCGCTCGAAAAGCGATGCGGCCCATGCACGAAGTCCGGCAAAGCGCGTTCGCCCCACCACGGCGCCGAGGGCCCATACCGCGCGGCCATGGCTGTCCTCGGACCCCTGCTCCTCGGTCCATCGCCTGTCAAAGCCCATGAAATTCCTGAAGCGGCCTGTCGATCCGCAGAACGCATGCTGAAGAAAAGCGGCGGCGGTTGATTGAATGCGGGCGGTAGCCTCGTCGGACTCGCAGAGTTCCTCGAGCTGAACGGTGAGGAGAAGCGCCCGGGCATTGTCGTCCGTGCAATATCCATGCTCGAACCACGGCACAGTAAAGATGGCATGCTGAAAAATGCCGGTGGAGTCGCACATCCGCTTGAAATGGCCGAAGCGGAATGCCGGAAGAGGCTCGGTGTTTCCAAAGACGGAGGCTCTGGGGGGAAGACGCCTGCCTCGGGCTTGGAAACTTTGCCGCGCCTCCTCGAAAACCCTGGCGTAATCAGCCGCCACCTCGGACCACACCATTCCCCTCCCCATCAGGTAGGCCTGCTTCCGCATCGCATGGCGCCGGGCCTCATTGGAAAAAAGATCCAGCACGGCCGTGGCAATGGCCTTGTCATCGCGGAAAGGCACAAGCACGCCGCGATCCTCCGAGAGAAGTTCCGCCGCATGCCAGTAGGGGGTAGAGACCACCGCCTTGCCTGACCCGAAACAATACGCAAGCGTGCCGGATGTGATCTGGGACTCGTTCAGGTAGGGGGTGAGGTAAATATCTGCGGCTCCGATGAACTCGCAGAGTTCCTCGTTATCAACATAGCGGTTCACGAACATGACATTCCGTTCCACGCCGAGATCCTTGGCGAGTTGTTCGAGGGATTCCCGGTGGCTTTCGCCGTTGTGCCGAACCTGATTCGGGTGCGAGGCCCCAAGGATGATGTAAATGACATCCGGTTGTTCGCGGACGATTTCAGGCAGGGCCCGCAAGGCATACTCGATCCCCTTGCCCGGCGAAAGCAGGCCGAAGGTCAGCAGCACTGGACGCCCGGCCACACCAAAGTGGTCCTTGTAAAAATTCGGATCCGCAAACGGGATGTCCGGTATGCCGTGCGGGATGATGGAAATTTTATCCGAAGGCACGCGGTGGATGTTGCGGAGCATTTCAGCCCCGTGGTTCGTCATAACAACAATTTTCCCGGAACATTCGATAAGCTCCGAAAAGGAACGGCGCTGCTCGGCCGTGGGATTTGCAAGAACAGTGTGGAGCGTGGTGACGATAGGCATGCGGGCCCGGCGGAGAAGATTGGTAATGTATCCCCCGGCGGGGCCTCCGAAGATTCCGAACTCGTGCTGCACGCTGAGCACATCGGCGCGTGAGAGATTCAGAAAATCCGCCGCCCGCTCGTAGCCGGCGGCATCCGGTTCGGGAATTTCAAACCTCACCTCCGGCGGGTATTGATAGTTGCTGCCAGAATCCGTGACCGTAACCACCGGGCACTCCCAGTCAGGCCGGTTCGCATTGAGCGCGTCACGCAAATCACGAGTGAATGTGGCGATCCCGCACTTTCTGGGCGGGTAGTCGCCGAGGATCGCCGCCTTGGTTGTAAATTGAGAAGAGTTCATCCGTTGCGACCATGGTTTTTAATCGCTGCGCAGATTTTGCGTATGGGGTGATGCCCTCAACCCGCCGACAAAAAATTTGGACGATCGTCCAAATTTTTTGTCCTTCGCTAGGGAGGCGAGGATGGGCGGTCAGTCCCTGTGATAGGGGGTTCCGGCGAGGATGGTTTCGGCGCGGTAGATTTGCTCGAGGGCGACGAGGAGGGCGAGTTCGTGTTGGAGGGTTTGCGGGCCGAGCGACCAGAGAAGGTCGGCTTGGGAACGCATGGTTTCATCCCAGCCGTCGGATGCTCCGACCAGCAGCGCCAGGCGTGGAATGGAGCGGTTGCGGAGCTTTTGGATTTCGGCGGAAAAGGCGCGGCTGGCGAAGGTTTTTCCGCGCTCGTCGAGAAGCACACGGTGGCAGCCTCCGGAAAGCTCGAGCATCCGCTCGTGCAGGCGGGGACCGGTTTTAACGAAGTGGCACTCGACCTTGGCGTAGGTGGAGAGTCGCCCGAGATATTCCTCGATGCCGATTTTGGCGAATTCCAGCGAAGGCCGGCCGGCGGCGATGATTTTCCAGGTCAACGCTGAACCGGGTTGAAATCCGCCGCGTGGTAGGAACTGCGGACGAGCGGGCCGCTGGCGACGAATTCGAAGCCCTTGTTGCGCGCGATGTCACCGTAGTGGTCGAACATCTCGGGAGTGATGTAGGCAACGACAGGCAGGTGGTTCGGCGTGGGGCGGAGATATTGACCCAGCGTGAGGACGCGGACACCGGCTTCGCGCAGGTCGTCCATCGCCTGAAAAAGTTCGGGCTCCGTTTCGCCGAGGCCAAGCATGATGCCGCTCTTGGTCATCAGTTCGGGACGCAACTCGCGGGCGCGGGCCAGAAAATCGAGCGAGAGTTGATACTTTGCCCGGGAACGCACAAGCGGCGTGAGGCGCTCGACGGTTTCGAGGTTGTGATTGAAAACATCGGGACCGGCTTGAAGAACGCGCTGGAGCGGTTCGTCCTTGCCGTTGAAATCCGGCACGAGGACCTCGATGACGATTTTCGGATCCAGCGCGCGGATGGCTTCGATGGTTTTGCCAAAATGATCGGCACCGCCATCGGCGAGGTCATCGCGCGCCACAGCTGTGATCACGACATGCTTGAGGCCGAGGCGTTTCACCCCCTCCGCGACGCGCTGGGGTTCATCTTCCTCGAGGGCGAAGGGTTTGGCGGTATCGACGGCACAGAATCCGCAAGCCCGCGTGCAGCGATCGCCTGCGATCATAAAAGTGGCGGTTCCCCCGCTCCAGCATTCCCAGCGGTTCGGGCACTGCGCGCTTTCGCAAACGGTGTGGAGACGGAGATCCGAAATCAGACCCTTGGTGGAAAAGAAGACCGGATTCGAGGGCAGGCGCACCTTGATCCAATCGGGCTTCTTTTGCTGATGAAGGGTCGGGTCGATTTTAATGGTGGCCATGGTTTTCCTGAAAAAAACTTCCCCGCCGCATACCAGCGAACCGGAAAGAGATGGCATCGATCTTGTATTTCACCGCAGCGCTGTCAACCATCAACGCCCTCAAACCCGATTTTCCATGACCACATCCCGACAACTTTTCGAAGCCGCAAAAAAACGCATCCCCGGCGGGGTGAACTCGCCTGTGAGGGCCTTCCGGGGCGTGGGAGGCGAGCCGTTTTTTGTGAAGTCGGCAA
>JBJTGE010000034.1:0-10499 GCA_046093785.1 Spartobacteria bacterium | reverse complement strand
GCGGACGGTCTTCCGCGTCGAAGCAGAAAAAAATCGAGATCGGGTTGAAGGTGTAGCCGAGCATGCGAGGGAGTGTGAGCAGGCGGATGCGAGCTGGACGCTCGGCGATGTTTCGGGTTTGGAGAAAGGTCTCGAGATTGGCGCGGAGGCCGCGTGAGTGGAATTGGAAGTAATCCTCGTTGCGGAGCGAGTAGAGATTGGGTTCCTCCGCGCTGAAGATCGGAACGGCGCGGGTGAGGGCGGGGATTTCGTCGAGATCGAGAAGGAAAAGAAATATCCGGTAAACGAATTCGTGCGGCTTGGGGTGCAGTCTGCGGTGCATCACAGTGCACTCGTAGAGGCAGGATGCCGCAGGCTGGTTCATTGGCCGAGAAGCGGGCGCAGCACGGCGGCGAGGTCCACGGCGGAGCTGTAGGCGTCCTCGTGGAACCCATGCCGGAAGTAGCTTCCGCAAAAGAAAATTCGTTGCCGTGGCGAGCGGGTGTTCAGCGTCGGGAGTTCGCGCTGCGCCTCCATGGCGCGCAGGGTATAAACGGGATGCTCGTAGCCGGTTTGGTAGAGGATGGTCTCGGGGCGGATTTTGTCGGCGCCGTTCACGGAAACAAAGTAGTCGCGGGTTTTGCTGACTCCTTGCAGGGCGTTCATCCAATAGTGTGTCGTCGCTTCGCGGTCGCCGTTCGCATCCTGCTCGACCCGGTAGTTCCAGGAGGCCCAGGCTCGACGAATGCGTGGCATGACGGATTGGTCCGTATGAAGCGTGGCGGTGTTTTTCTGATATCCAAACGCGCCCAGCAGGCGGCTCTGGGCCTCATCAGGCGCGGCCAGCATGGCGAGCGCCTCGTCGGCATGGGCTGCGATGATGACACGGTCGAACTCAAGCAGTGTTCCATCCTCGATGCGGACCGTGGCCGAGGTTTCGGATTCCTTCACTTCCACAGCCTTGGCTGGGAGTTGGACAGGTCGCAGGTGGGCCAGGAGCTTGTCTCGATAACTGCGCGAGCCCCCGCTGACGGTGAACCATGGGTGGTGCGTTGTGACTCCGAGAAATCCGTGGTTTTGAAAAAAGCGGATGAGGCTCAATGCGGGAAAATCCAGCATCTGGCGCGGATCGGTGGACCACACCGCAGAGCTCATCGGGATGAGGTAGAGATTGAGGAAATCGACGCCCAGTCCGTGCTTGTGCACAAATTCGCCGACGGTGCAGTTCAGCGAGTAGGGTTTTTTCAGAAGCGCGCGGGCGACGCGGAAGAAGCGCAGGATTTGGAAAACGAGGGCGTGGAAGCGCGGGTTGAGGATGTTGCCGCGCTGGGCGAAAAGTTTGTCGAGCCCCATGCCGTTGTATTCCAGGCCGCTCGGCAGGTGCTGGACGCTGAAGGACATTTCCGAGGGCTTCGTCTCGACGCCGAGTTCCTCGAAGAGCCGCACAAGATGGGGGTAGGTGACATGGTTGAAGACGATGAATCCCGTATCGATGGGGATTTCGCGGCCGTTTTCCGCGAACATCACGGTGTTGGTGTGTCCACCGGGTCGTGCCTCGCGTTCGATGAGTGTGATATCGGCGTCGTTGCGCAGTTGCCATGCCGCACCCATGCCGGCGATGCCGGAGCCGATGATGCCGATGCGCTCTTTCATTTCTCCCCGGTTTCCGAATAAACGCGCACGGGGACGGCTTTGATGTTCCAGACGAGGCCCAATGCGCCAAGTGCGCGGATCACATAGTAGGAGATGTCGATCTCCCACCAGTAAAAGCCCTGCCGCGCGGAGGCCTGAAAGTGGTGGTGGTTGTTGTGCCAGCCCTCGCCGAGTGTGAGGAGGGCGAGCAGCAGGCTGTTCCGGCTGTCATCCCCCGTCTCGAAGCGTTTTTTTCCGAAGCAATGGGTGAGGGAATTGATCGTGCAGGTGGCGTGGAACAAAACCGTGGTGCTGATGAAAAAACCCCAGACGACCATTTGCCATGGCGAGGTTCCAAGTCCGGGTGCAAAGGCTTCCAGCGCGGCTCCGAAGCCGTAGAGCCCAACAAATAAAAGAGCAGGCCCGATCAAGTCGAAGCGGTTCAGAAAAACCAGCTCGGGATATTTTGCGAGATCCTTCACGCGATCGTAGTCGGTCGGAAAATTCCTGCTGCTCGTCAGCCAGCCGATGTGGGACCAAAGGAACCCCTTCATGCCGGGGGAGTGGATGTCGTGCTCGTCATCCGAGTGCCTGTGGTGGTGGCGGTGCACGGAGGCCCACCAGAGCGGGCCGCGCTGCACGGCGGTGAGACCGAAAAGGGCGAAGAGGAATTGGGTGATTCGCGAGGTCTGGTAGGCGCGGTGGCAGAAGTAGCGGTGGTAGATGGCTGTGACCGCGAACATGCGGGTGAAATAAAGCACGGTGGCCGTTATGACAGCCGCCCAACTCCACCCGGTCCAGATGACTCCGAGGCAACCGAGATGAAGGATGATAAAAGGAACCGCCCGTGAGAACTCGAAGCGCTCGGGCATTTCCCGCACCTTCTCGGCTCCGGCAGGGAAATGATCCGAGTCGATGGCGCGGATGAGAGGCGCGAATATTTTTTCGAACAGTGGCATTCGAATCAATCCTCCGCGATTCCGAGTAAATCAAGGATGCGGTTCAGGTCGTCCGTGCCGTAGTATTCGATCTGGATGTGACCCTTCTTCTCCGAGTGGTTCACTTGGACGCGGGTGGCGAGCCGGTGGGTGAGGAGGTTTTGGACGCGTTGAATCGCTGGGGCGGGCTCGGTGGTGACTCCGGTGCCGCTGCGGCGTGGTCGGGTGATGCCGGTATCCGCCAACTTTTGTGCAGCCATCTTTTCCGCGACACGCACGGAGAGGCTTCCCCTCACAATCTGGTCGGCGAGCCATTTCTGTTCGCTGTGGTTTTTCAGCGAGAGGAGGACTTTGGCATGTCCCACGGAAATTCGGCCGTGTTTGAGGAGGGATTGCGCATCCGGTTCCAGATCGAGGAGTCGCATGGCATTCGCAACCGAGGCCCGGCTTTTGCCGACACGGCGGGAGATTTCCTCCTGCGTGAGGCTGAATTCCTGATGAAGCCTGGCATAGGCGGCGGCTTCTTCGATCGGGTTCAAGCCCTCGCGCTGGAGGTTTTCGATGAGGGCGAGTTCCAGCACCTCGCGGTCGCTGGCTTCGCGAACAATGACGGGGACATCCGCGAGACCGACTTCTTTCGCAGCGCGCCAGCGGCGCTCGCCTGCGATGAGTTCATAGACGCCATTCGCTTGACGAACGATGAGAGGTTGGATGATGCCCCGCTCGCGGATACTCTCGACCAGTTCGTGCAATTGATCCGAGGAAAAATCCAGACGCGGTTGAAGCGGGCTGGGGGTAATATTCGCAAGCGGGAGCCTTTGGATTCTCTCGCCGTGTTCTTCAATGGGGGCGGGACTGGCCACGCGCTTGTTGATGAGTGCGCCGAGGCCCTTGCCGAGTGCTTGCTTTGCCATGGTCGCGGAGCCTAAACATGGAGCCCGTCGCCGACAAGTAGAAGGCGCGTTTCATTTTTTCTCAACAGGCCCGATGCCCAAAATACTCAGCCGCCTTCAGCTCTGGGAGGATTCCTTGCCGCGCACGCCGGCCGCGCAGATGGCGTGTGACGAGGCACTGCTGCACTCTTGCGAGGCGCCGGTTTTGCGAGTCTATCGATGGACTGCGCCCGCTGTGACATTTGGATATGCGCAGAGGCTCGCAGCGGTTGAACCTCTGGCGCGCAGGTTGCCCGTCATGCGTCGATGGAGTGGGGGAGGGATGGTTTTTCATGGCAGCGATGTCACGCTGGCGCTTGCGATTCCCGCTTCCGAGGCGGCGGCATCCGGCAGTTCGCGGGACATTTACAGTGCGATTCACGAGGGCCTGCTTTCGGCGATTCAAAAAACACTCCCGGATGCGCGTTTGGTTCTGCCTGAGGAATGCCGATGCGGGCCTGTTTGTTTTGAGAGTCCGGTCGCTTTCGACATCGTCGCCGGTGCCTCGAAAATCTGCGGCGGAGCGCTCCGGCGCTCGAAAGCGGGTGTTCTCTATCAAGGTTCGCTTCACCTCCCGGGCGCGGTTCCGCTTGAACTCGCCAACTCGCTTTCTGCGGAAGTTTCCCGCTTTGAAAACTCCACCTCACTGGAGCCGCTCATCGCAAATCTTTCTTCGAGCAAATATGAAACCCCGGCGTGGCTGGCGATGCGTTGAGTGATATGAGGAAATCAATCTTTCAAACTCCATGGCAATAATCGGCATCACTGGCGGCATCGCCTCGGGCAAATCGACATTCACCCGCGCCTTGGCTCAAATTCGGGCCGCGCGGATTTTTGATTCCGACGCCTGTGCCCGCGAACTCCTTGATTCCGACAGCTCCGTGCGCGATGCCGTGATCCGTGACATCCTCCCCACGGCGTATCGAGCGGATGGCAAGCCCGACCGCGCAGCCATTCGGGCGATTGTTTTTTCCGACCCTGCAGCCAAAGCCCGTCTCGAAGCGATTCTCCATCCCCTCGTTCGCGCCCGCAGGCAGGCTCTGGCAGAGGATGCGCGGTCGGAGGGGCGCGATCTGCTTGTGGATATTCCACTCCTTTTTGAAACCGGTGCCTCGTCTGGATTCGATCTCGTTGTGACAGTCGCTTGCTCCCAGGAAATTCAAACCCGACGCGCCATGTCGAGAGGTCTCACGCTAGCCCAGGTCCAGCAAATCGTGGCCTCGCAGTGGGGCAACGCGCAAAAAATCGCCCAGTCGGATTTTGTCGTTTGGAATGACGGCTCCCTCCGGATGCTTCAGGCGCAGGCGGAGGAATTGGCGGCACGCTTGGAAAAGATGAGCCTAAAAATAAAGCCTTCGGTTTCTTGACATCCATGCCGCACCCGATAGTTTCTCCCCTCCGTTCACAAAACTGATCCTATGGCATTCACAGAAGTCATTCTTACCGCAAATATTCCCAAGCTCGGCGCAGAGGCCGACATCGTCAAAGTCCGCCGTGGCTTCGCCCGCAACTTTCTCTATCCTCAAGGCAAGGCTCTCGAGATCACTGCCGGTTCTCTTCGTCAGATCAACCATCTCAAAGCCAAGCGCGCCGAGCGCGAGGCCCGCGAGGTGACCGCCGCCGAGGAAATCGCCTCCAAGATCAACAAGCTCTCGATCAGCTTCACGCTGGATGCCGGTGCCACAGGCAAAGCCTTCGGTTCTGTCACCTCCAAAGACATCCACGACCGCATCGCTGCCGAGCTCAAACTCGAAGACCTTCCGAAACACGCTGTCGTTCTCGAAAAACCAATCAAGGAAAGCGGCGAGCACACCGTTTCCGTCAAGCTCCACGCGGATGTCACGGCCAACCTCAAGATCGAGGTCAAGGTGAACGCTCCTGCAGTCGAGGAATCGATCGAGGCGGCTCCTGAAAAAAAACATCGCCGCAAAGTCACCACCGAGGCCTGATTTTTCAGTCGCGCGTATTCATTTCAAATTCACCATGAGGCCGTGCGTGGAAGATATCTTTCCGTCCGGCCTCATTCTTTTCCCCAAGCTCCGTAAATTTTTCTGATCGCCCATGTCCTCCACTCCTGAACAAAATGCCGGCGCTCCGTCTTCAAATGGTGATGCCGCAGGCAAGGGACGCGGGAAAAAGAAACCAGATTATCAACAGCGCGGAGCGGCCTATCTTCCAGACGCGCGGCGTCCGTTGCCTCAGAGTCTCGACGCCGAGAAGGGCCTCCTGGGCTCGATCCTGCATTCCGCCACAGCGCTGGACGACACCATGGCGCAGATGGAGGCGAGGCATTTTCATCTGCCGGCCCACCAGAAAATTTTCGAGCTCTTGGTCGAGATGCGAAATGGCGGGAAGCCGATCGACCTCATCGCGCTCACCCAGACGCTCGAGGACCGGCGCATGCTCGACGAGGTCGGCGGCGCGGTTGCCATCACGGAGCTTTTTACCTTCGTTCCGACGGCGGCGAATGCCGATTACTACCGCGAGATCATTCTCGAAAAATATCTCCTCCGCCGTGTCATCACGACCTGCACCGAGTATGTCGCCCGCGCCCACGACGAGCAGGGCGATGTGAGAATCCTCCTCGACGAGGTCGAGGCCCGCGTGCTTGAGATCGGCGAGCAGCGCTTCCAGTCCACCATGCCCACCATGAAGCAAATGGTGAGCGACGCCATCGACAACATCGAGAAGCTCTCGCGCTCTGGCGGCGGCATCACTGGCCTCCCAACCGGATTCCATGAACTCGACCGCATGACGAGCGGCATGCACGAGGGGGAAATGTTCGTCATCGCCGCGCGCCCTTCGATGGGCAAAACCGCGCTCGCCATGAATATCGCCGAGCATGTCGCGATCGATGCCGGCAAGCCCGTTGCTGTTTTTTCGCTGGAAATGGGCGCTCAGCAACTCGTGCAGCGTCTCCTTTGTTCCAGGGCAAGGGTGAATGGCTCCAAGCTCCGCGACGGCTTCATCGCCAATCGCGAGATGACGAATCTCATCAACATCGCCGGCCAGCTTTCCAAGGCGAAAATCTTCGTCGATGACACCCCCGGCTTGAGCATTCTCGAACTTCGCGCCAAGGCCCGCCGCCTGCACAACCGCGAAAAAATCCAACTCATCGTCATCGATTACCTCCAGCTCCTGCGGTCCGGCTCCCGCCGCGCGCAAGAGAACCGCCAGATCGAAATTCAGGAAATCTCCTACGGCATCAAAGCCCTCGCCAAGGAACTCAAACTCCCCGTTATCGTCCTCGCCCAGCTGAACCGAAATCCTGAGCAGCGCACCGGCTCCAGCGCCGGTCGGCCCCGCCTCAGCGATCTCCGCGAATCCGGAACGATCGAGCAGGATGCCGACATCGTTGGACTCCTCATTCGCGACAAATATTATGCGGAAGACGAGGAGGCCAAAAAAGAAGCCGCCGGCAAAGCCACACTCATCATCGCCAAACAGCGAAACGGCCCCACCGGCGATGTGCCCCTGACCTTCCTCGAGGAATATACCCGCTTCGAAGACGCCGCCGTCGAGCGCACCGAACCGCAATAAACGCCCCCCCAGCCACCGCCGCAAAGGCACTTTTTTCCCACCCGTTTTCTTTTTGCCCGTTCAGCGTTCCTGCGCTCCTAAAATAGCATCCTATTAAAAAGCGATAAATCGATCCTCCTCTGTGTTCTCTGTGTCCTCCGTGGTTAATTTTTTCAGAGGCCATCAAATCGCCAAAAACTTGGTTCGGGAATTGCTGTGACCTCAGCAACCACTTTTTTCCCAAAAATCATGAGCCAAGACGAAATTGCCTCTCGCATTCAGGAATCCTACGCCCTTCTCGAGATCGGCCTCGAAAAAGAATCCGAAGCCATCATTCAGAGCCTCCTCGCGCAAGCCCCCACCGCCGAGGTCCACTCGGCCGCCATCCATATTTTCAACCGCCTCGGCCGCTTCATCCGCGCTTCCGTGTCGGCGGATATTTTGCTCGACCAAAAAAAGCCCCTTCCTCCCGAGGAGCTTTTCCGAATCGCCCTCGCGTTCAATTTTTCCGGACGCCTCCAAGAGGCCTACGACATCGAAAAATCGATCGCCCCGGAGAACAACGAGCAGTCCCTCGTGCGCCTCTACGGTCTCGCCTGCAAGGCGAACCGCTTGGGTCGCCACGCCGAGGCCCTCATTCACATGCTCGGTTGCTTCTCGTTCGAGAATACCGAGGTCGGCGACGCCCACAGAAAAATCTTTCTCGACAGCGAGCTCTCCTCTCTCTGGGAAAAAATCCCATCCCTCCCGCTCACCCTTCGTCAGGCCATGCGCTACTGCAATTTGCCCTTCGACGAAATCCTGGCGCTGAACGAGCCTCTGTTGCCACTCCGTTGCGTGGATCAGATGGATATCCACGCGATGCCGGCGAAAGTCCACGCGCTGCTGCATCCCGTTTACGCCACCTGTTTCGAGGTGGCCCCCGCCGCCGAGGCCGCCAATCCAGAGCTGGCTGCCGAGTTCACCGACTGGCAAGGCGCTGTCGTGGCCCCGCGCTTGGAAGCCTTCCGTGCCCTTCGCGACCGCATCGGCTCCATGGTGCTCGAGCAACAACTCACCTTCGCCCAATTCCAAGCCTCCAAAGGCCGCTTCGGCTGCGCCCGCAACCACCTCGTTTGCCATCTGCTCCAAACTCCAGGCGCCACTCTTGCAAACCTTCCCGAAATCCCGCTTCTGCGCCCTCTCATTGAGGAATTCCGCACTCAGGAGGCCGAATGCCCCGAGTCGTTCCGCACGCTCATTTCCTGGGCCTACCGCGACGAACCCGAGTTGTTCCTCCGCGATATTCTGCCCGAAATGCCTGCTCTGAACCGCACCTCCGGCTACGCCCTGCTGGCCGCCGGTTGCATGCACTACCGCCTTGGCGACACCGCCGCAGCCATCGAGAGTTGGTCCGCCTGCGCCCGCAAGTGGCCCCTCGATGACGCGCCGGTCATGAACGCCGCCATGCTCCTCAGCGGCGAAAAACGCTGGGACGAAGCCACGCAACTCATCAACCGCCTGCCCGACGAGTGCATGAAATCCATGCTCTGGAAACGCGCCCACCACGCCATCAGCGAACGCCGCGCCTTCTCGCTCAGCAGCAAAACAAACCCCACGCCCCGCATTCCCACTCCCACTTTCGGAAATCTCTACTCCGGCGCGGATGAGGAATTTCTTGTCGAGCACAAGCAATTCACGCCCATCGTTTGCTGAGAGTTCGGCCTTGCGGAGAGTTTCTTCCCACGCCGGGCAGCGCCTCGCCTTTCGCGATTGACGCTGCCTCTCCCGCCCTTTTTAATGCGGCTCCCCGTCCGGAACA
Organism: Spartobacteria bacterium; assembly: GCA_046093785.1. Lineage (GTDB taxonomy): Bacteria > Verrucomicrobiota > Verrucomicrobiia > Chthoniobacterales > Terrimicrobiaceae > UBA967. Next base: position 1,698 of record JBJTGE010000034.1, on the reverse strand, counting down.
TCAAAAACAACTCTACAATAAAACATCATGGTTAAAATCGGTATCAACGGCTTCGGACGCATTGGGCGCATGGTCTTCCGTGCGGCGGTTAAAAATTTCAGCAAGGACATTCAAGTTGTCGGCATCAACGATCTTCTTGAACCCGAGTATCTCGCTTACATGCTCAAATACGACTCGGTTCACGGTCGTTTCGAAGGCGAAGTTTCGGTCGAGGGCAACAACCTCATCGTCAACGGCAACAAAATCCGCCTCACCGCCGTCAAGGACCCATCCACTCTGAAATGGGACGAAGTAGGTGCCGATATCGTCGTTGAGTCTACCGGTCTCTTCCTCGACAAAGCCACTGCCGAAGCCCATCTCAAGGCCGGCGCCAAGAAAGTCATCATGTCCGCTCCTTCGAAGGACGAGACCCCGATGTTTGTTTACGGCGTGAACCACACCAGCTACGCCGGCGAAGCGATCATCTCGAACGCGAGCTGCACCACAAACTGCCTCGCCCCTCTCGCCAAAGTCATCAACGACACCTTCGGCATCAAACGCGGTCTCATGACCACCGTTCACGCCGCCACGGCCACGCAAAAAACCGTGGACGGCCCGAGCAGCAAGGACTGGCGCGGTGGACGCGGCATTCTCGAGAATATCATCCCATCCTCAACCGGCGCCGCCAAAGCCGTGGGCAAGGTCATCCCCGCCCTCAACAAAAAACTCACCGGAATGGCCTTCCGCGTGCCAACCTCCGATGTCTCGGTTGTTGACCTCACGGTCGAACTCGACAAGCCAGCCTCCTACGAGGAGATTTGCTCGGCCATCAAAGCCGCATCCGAAGGCCCGCTCAAAGGCGTCCTCGCCTACACCGACCAGAAAGTCGTGAGCACCGACTTCCGCGGCGAAACCAATACTTCCGTCTTTGACGCCGAAGCCGGCATCGCCCTCGACCCGACCTTCGTCAAACTCGTGTCCTGGTATGACAACGAGTGGGGCTATTCCAACAAAGTCCTCGAGATGGTCTGCGTCATCGCGAAGTAAGCAATCAAAACCTAACTGACCACAGAGGACACGGAGAACACGGAGATGTAAAAACTCTGTGCCCTCCGTGAACTCTGTGGTCATTCCTTTTCAGACACACTCGTTCCTCCCTCGCTTTCGAATTTCCCATTACTATGAAAAAATCCATCAAAGACATTTCCGTTAAAGGCAAACGCGTTCTCATGCGCGTGGACTTCAATGTTCCCCAAGACAAAAAGACCGGTGCCATCACCAACACCCAGCGCATTTCCGCCGCGCTTCCCACGATCCAACACGCCCTCAATGAAGGCGCTTCCGTCGTGCTCATGAGCCACCTCGGCCGCCCGGATGGCAAAGTCGTGGAAAAATTCTCCCTCAAGCCCGTTTCTGAAAAACTCTCCGAACTCCTCGGCAAGCCCGTGAAGTTTCTCAACGATTGCGTCGGCACCGAAGTCGAGGCCGCCTGCGCCTCGCTCCAGCCCGGCGAAGTCGTCCTCCTCGAAAATCTCCGCTTTCACATCGAAGAGGAAGGCAAAGTCAAAAATGAAGACGGCACTTCCACCAAAGCCGATCCCGAAAAAGTCGCCGCCTTCCGTGCCAGCCTCACCAAGCTCGGAGATGTCTTCGTGAGCGACGCCTTTGGCACAGCCCACCGCGCCCATTCCTCCGTCGTCGGCGTGGATCTTCCCAAAG
>JBJTGE010000033.1:0-2389 GCA_046093785.1 Spartobacteria bacterium | reverse complement strand
TGGCCTTCGAGAACCTTCGTCACCGCGCTGCCGCGCAGGGCGAGTTCGGCGTAGCGGGCGACCTCGCCGGGGCGCAGGCCGAAGAGGGCGGCTTTCTCGCGGTTGATGCGGACATGGACCTGCGGGATCAGCGTTTGGCGTTCGGCTTGGACATCGGTGAAGCCGGGAATGGCGGCGACTATGCTGCGGATTTGTTCGGCTTTTTCTCGGAGGGTGTCGAGATCGTCGCCGAAAATCTTGATCGCGACTTGGGCTTGGACGCCCGAGAGAAGGTGGTCGATGCGGTGGGAGATGGGTTGGCCCACGCTGGTGAACACGCCGGGAATCTCGGCGAGCTTGCTGCGAATCTCGGCGAGGATTTCGGCGCGGGGGCGCTTGGACGGGGCGAGTTCGAATTCGATTTCGGCGGAGTTTACCTCCTGCACATGCTCGTCGCCTTCGGCGCGGCCGGTGCGGCGGCCGATGGTGCGGACTTCGGGGACTTCGCGGAGGAGGTTTTCGGCGACCTGGCCGATGCGGGAGCTTTCGTCCAGCGAGGTGCCGGGTGCGGTGAGCACGAAGACCGTGGCGCTGCCTTCGTTGAAGGGCGGGAGGAATTCGCGGCCGAGGAATGGAGTGAGTGCGAGGGCGCCGAGGAAGGCGATGAGCACGAGGGCGAAGATGGTTTTTGGAATGCGAAAGCCGACGGCGAGAACGCGGGCGACGAGCCATTTGAAAAAGCGCACGACGGATCCGTCCTTCGGATGCGCCATGCGTTTCATGTTGGGGAGAAGGTAGGAGCAGAGCGCGGGCGTGACGGTGACAGCGACGAGCAGGCTCGCAGCGATGGATACGATGTAGGCGAGACCCAGCGGGGCGAAGATGCGGCCTTCGATTCCGCTGAGCGCGAAGAGGGGAATGAACACCAGAATGACGATGAGTGTGGCGAACACGATGGAGTTGCGAACCTCGCGGCAGGCGGAAAGCACGACTCCGGCGACGGGTTTGGGATTCGCCGAGAGGCGGTTCTCGCGCAAGCGGCGGAAGACATTTTCGACATCCACGATGGCGTCGTCCACCAACTCGCCGATCGCGACGGCGAGGCCGCCGAGGGTCATGGTGTTGATGCCGAGGCCGAACCATTTGAAAACGATGAACGAGATCAGAAGCGACAGAGGAATGGCGGTGAGCGTGATGAAGGTCGTTCGGAAATTCAGGAGAAACAGCAGCAGGACGATCGAGACCATGATGCTCCCGTCGCGCAGGGCCTCTTCGACATTCGTGACAGCGCGCTCGATGAAGTTTGCCTGGCGGAAGATGTCGTCGTGGATGGTGACGCCCTCGGGCAGTGAGGAGCGAAGGGTTTCGAGCTCCTTCTCAATGGCGCGAGTGAGTTTCACGGTGTCCGCGCCGGGTTGTTTCGCCACGGCGAGCATGATGCCGGGTTGCCCGTTGATGCCCGCCTCGCCGCGTTTTACGAGTGGTCCGCCTTGGCGGATTTCGGCGATGTCGCGGAGAAGGATATTCGCGCCGCCGGGCGTGGCTTTGACCACTGTCATGCCAAGGTCGGCGGGATTTTCGACGCGTGCGAGGTTGCGGATGAGTTTTTCTTCGTAGGGTTCGAGGAGGAATCCACCAGAGGAATTCACATTTGATTCGCCCAGGGCTGTCTGGACCTCGTGGAGCGAAATCCCGTAGCCGATGAGTTTCGCGGGATCGACGAGGACTTGGTATTCCTTGAGGTCGCCGCCTTGGATGGTGACTTGGGACACCCCGGGGATTGCGAGGAGTCGGCGCTTGAGGTCCCATTCGGCGAGGCTGCGAAGTTCCATCGGGCCGACTTTCGGGTTGTCACTGGTGAGGCCGATGGCCATGACCTGGCCCATGATCGAGGAGATGGGGCCGAGGAAGGGCCGGATGCCGTCGGGTAGGGTTTCGCCGACGCCTTGTATGCGCTCGGCGACGATCTGGCGGGCGAGGTAGATGTCGGTCTGCCAATCGAACTCGACGAAGATGAGCGAAAGGCCAATGCCTGAAAGCGAGCGCACGCGCTCGACATGCGTCGCGCCGTTGACGGTGGTTTCGAGCGGGAGTGTGACAAGTGTTTCCACCTCCTCGGGAGCGAGGCCGGGGGCTTCGGTGAAGATGGTGACGGTGGGGCGGTTGAGGTCAGGGAAGACATCCACCGGCAGGCTGCGGAGAACCCATGTGCCGTAGGCCACGACAAGCGCGGCAAGGGCCACGACGAGCAGGCGGTTGCGGATGGAGAAGGCGATGATGCGGTCGAACATGTGGTGCTAAATGAATAAAGGCTGTAGAGGAGCTGATTCTCGCGCGGAAGAAGGGGGCATGTCCGTCTCGTCAGTGTGGTAACCGGCTCCCTTTGCAAAATCCGATCACTCTTGGACCG
>JBJTGE010000032.1:0-2076 GCA_046093785.1 Spartobacteria bacterium | reverse complement strand
GTCTTGGCGGATTCGCCGGCTTTGATCGCCACGACAGTCTGGTCTTCATCACCAGCGGCCTCCTTGCCATAAACGGCGAGCCAGCCGGGATCGGTGAGGATTTTTCCATCGGTCTTGAAGGCCTCCTGCTCAACGCGGGTGATGCGGGTGGTGACTTCGAATTTCGCGGCGGGATAAAAGGCTGCGACGAAGCGGCGGGCGACCATGTCGTAAACCTTCAGCTCAAAATCATCGAGCGCCCTGGGCGAAACGCCGGTCGGGATGATGGCAAAGTGGTCGGTGACTTTGGCGGTGTTGAAAACACGACGGTTCAGGCCGATCAAGCCTTTGTCGAGCGCATGGCGGGCGTGTTGTGCGAGATCCTGCGGCTCCATACCGGCGAGGATTTTTTTGACATTCGGGAGGTTGTCGTCCGGCAGGTAGCGCGAGTCGGTTCGCGGGTAGGTGAGGACTTTGTGTTTCTCGTAGAGCGCTTGGGCGATCTGGAGCGTGCGCTTGGCGCTCAGGCCGAAGCGGGAGTTCGCCTCGCGCTGGAGTGTCGTGAGATCGTAAAGCTGCGGGGCGACTTGTGTGGTGGGCTTTTTTTCCTCTGTGATGACGCCCGGCTTGCCGTGGCATTTCGCAACAATCGCCTCGGCTGCGGCGCGATCCCAAATGCGCTCGGCTTTCGCATCCTCGTCGTCGCCTTTTTTGAAGCCTTCGCTGAACCAGCGGCCCCGATACGAACCGGCGGCGACACCGAAATCACCATAGACTTCAAAATACGGACGCGGTTTGAAGGCGCGGATTTTTTCCTCACGCTCAGCCAAAATCGCGAGCGTCGGCGTCTGCACGCGGCCGACGGGCGTGAGTTGGAATCCCCCGCCCTTGGAGTTGAACGCGGTCATGGCACGCGTGGCGTTGATGCCTACGAGCCAATCACTTTCACTGCGACAAACGGCGGCGTCTGCGAGCGGAACCATCTCCTTGCCGGAACGCAAATTGGCAAATCCCTCGCGAATAGCCTCCGGTGTCATGCTCTGCAGCCAAAGGCGGCGTGTCGGTTTTTTGGAATTCGCGAGCTGGATAATGTAATGAAAAATCAACTCCCCCTCGCGCCCGGCGTCGCACGCGTTCACGACCTCTGTGATATCCGGACGCTTGAGCAAGCGCTTGATTGCGCCGAGACGGGAGGCCGTTTTCTCGATCGGCTTGAGATCGAAATGGTCTGGCACAATCGGGAGATTCGCAAAACTCCACTTGCCCCGCTTTTTGTCCATCTCGTTCGGCAGGCAAAGCTCGACCAGGTGACCCACTGCGGAAGTGATCACCAGCGTGTCATTTTCAAAAAAATCATCCTTGCTGGTGAATTTGCCGAGGGACTTTGCAAGATCGCGGGCTACGGAGGGCTTTTCGGCAATAACAAGGGTTTTGGACATGATCGGGAAGTTGTTACACAGCAGCGGCAGCCTATTCGACCGGCCACCTTTTCGTTTGGAGGCACGGAAACTGGAGGAGAGAGCCGGAGTTGGCAAGTCACTTCTTCAAGAAACAAGCCCGAATCACGAAGAACCGCATCTTTCGAAAAAATCGCACAAGCAGAAAAATAACGCGTTTTTTATCAAAATAATGATTTTTTAAAACAAATGAAAGAAAATGAACCCTTGTATCTTGATTTTGATCGTTGAAATGGCTTCAAAACCCTTCAGCGATTTTTATGCCGGGGACTGCGCAGTTTCCGCTTAAAATAAGCCGCCAGGGGAGAAGATCGTTGAACACTTGAACCTAGGAGTTCGCGGGTCAGCTCGATTCTCCCCTGGCGCATGTTTCCAACTTGAACAGTTGCCCGAACCACCAGAGTTCGTATTGCAAGTCGAAGCGAAAACATCACCAACCAACCCCAAAATCATCCATCAAACAAATGAAAACTTACATCGGCATCGATGTTGCCAAACTCCACCTCGACATCCACCAAGACGGCAAAGCCAGTCGTATTCCAAACAACGAAAAATCCATTAGCGGCTTTCTGAAATCACTGTCCGAGCACTCCGTTATCGTCTGCGAATCCAGTGGCGGCTTTGAGGCACTCCTGATTTC
>JBJTGE010000031.1:0-5735 GCA_046093785.1 Spartobacteria bacterium | reverse complement strand
AAATGGTGGCGACATCGATTTTAAGCATCACATTCTCGGCCAGCATGGAGCGGAGGATGTCAACGGTCGTTTCTTTTTCCATGGGATCAGGCAAGCGGGGAGCGGCAGGGCGTTTGAACCTCAAGCTGATCCTGCGTCCAGCCTGTCTGTAAAAATGTAACCATCTGTTTTCAGCGTATTCAGAAGCTCCGAAAGTGTGCAAGCCCGCTCTCCCCCGCGCATGCCGTGCAGGTGGCTTTCGTGGAGCAGGACGATGCCGCCGGGCGTGGCGCTGCGGCGGATGCGGCGCACCACGCGGTTGGGATCATGCGCGATGCCATCATGTCCCGTGGCGGACCAGCCTACCATCTTCAGTCCGCAGGATTCCGCCGCGAGATGCACGAAGGGATTGGCCATGCCGACGGGGGCTCGGAATTGATGGGGCACTCTTCCGGTTGCTTGATGAATCGCCAGAGAGCAGCGCTTGATTTCCTGCATCGCGCGGCGGGGTCCGGCTGACCAAAAAGTCGCCGAGGGATGCGAGTGGGTGTGGTTTTGCACGGAGTGGCCTTCTTCAACCATGCGTCGGCAGAGCGAGGGATGGGCTTCCACTTTTTGCCCGATCACAAAAAAAACCGCCCGCACTTGTGCTTCGGCGAGGGTGTCCAAGATTTGAGGTGTTTGTCTCGGATCCGGGCCGTCATCAATCGTGAGCAGGAGTTCCCTTTCTCGAGTCGGAAAAGATTTTTCGACCACGCCGAACCATGTGCAGTTTCGAATGACTCCCGGCAGGACAAGCATCCAGCCTGCGTAGGCTAAGAGGTGTCGCATTTTTCTCATGCGTGAAATTCGCTTCGGCGGATGGCCTCACCTTCGCGCACGAGTCTTGCGCGGAAATACTCCTCGAGTGCATGGCTGAAGGCTCGCGCGCTTTCGTCGGGGCCGGGTTGGAAAATATCTCCAGTGGAAAGGCGGAAGTGAATCGGCATTTCCAGCGGGCTTCGAAGGGAGATGGCCTTCCCCAAAAATCGGCTCGTGCATTCGATAAAAATCGTTCGCACAGCCGCGCCGCTTTTGATGGCTGCAAGAGCGAACCCGTCTTGAAACCGCGCCAGCGCGCCCTCGCGTGTCCGCGTGCCTTCGGGAAAAACCATGATGTTGCCGCCATGGGCGATGAATTTCCGGGTTTCCTTGACCATGCCCAGCGCTGGCAGGCTTGGAATGTAGGCGGCCTGTCTTGCCAGGATGGAGAACAGCGGGTGCTTCCGTGGATTGGCCCCGACAACGCAGCCTGCGTTAGGGAATTTTTGAAAAAGCAGGAGCGCGTCGAAGATCGAGGGGTGGTTGGCGCAGATGAGCGAACTCCGCCAGTCTGCGCAGTCTTCGAAGCCCTCGTATACGCAGCGGATGCAGCCCATGCGTGCCAGTCGGTCGAGGTATCTCGCGCTGTGGCTGCTTATTTTTTGCCGTGCCCGCAGGCTCGCCGCTCCATTTCTGCCGGATGAAAATGCCAAAAGAACCGACGCAGTGAGCCAAGAGGCGCTGGCGAGATACAGCGCATAGGCGGCGTTGACTCTCAGAGAGTCGCGCAGTGGTCTGTCCGTCCCGGTCGACGAATTCTCCACGGAAGCGAACCTATTGGTGACCATTCACCTTATGTTTGACCAAGTTCGTCGCCTTGCACCAGAACAACCTCATCCTTCTATCGAGCGCCTTGCGGATTCCTCTGCGTTGACTCATGGCGAAAGAAATTTTAGCGAGCCTTCCGTGTGGTGGTGAGGATTCCGTTGCCTCGGGCATGCCTGTCGAGTTAAGGAAGGTCTGGCATACACAGGGCACATGGCAGACTCCTTTTCCGCAGCACAAATATCCAGAGCCTACGGGCGGTCTCGTTGGCTACGCGGCTATGTGATCGGGAAAATGAGTTCTGATCCGGTTTACAAGACGGCTTGGAAATTTATCAGCATCCGTCGACAGCCCGTGTGGGACATCGGTTGTGGTTTGGGCCTTCTTGGTATTTCCATGCGCGGAGCGGGCCTGACCGAGCGCTACCGGGGCTTCGACACCAGCGCTTGGAAAGTGAACAAGGGCAAGGAGGCGATGAGGCATTTCGGCTTTGAAGAGGTGGGCTTTGAAGTCCGCGACGCCTTGTCGGTGGAGATTCCAGAGGGGGCAACGGTCTGCATGTTTGATGTTCTCCACTACCTCACCCCTTCGGAGCAGAAGACCATGCTGGAGCGACTGGCCAAGGCGGCGGAAGCTGGTTCTCTCATTCTCCTTCGCACGACTTTCAAGGATGCCGGCTGGCGTTATCTCATGACGCTCGCGGAGGAGTGGTGGACACGCGCCAGCGGATGGATAAGCGGCGGCGAGATACATTTTCCACGCCGTCAGGAATTGGTTTCGTTTTTTAAAAACCGGGGACTTGGCATCGGAGTCACGCCGCTTTGGGGCAGGACACCCTTCGGCGGCGAGTTGGTGGTCGTCGAAAAAATCGCAGGCTGATCACGCCGCGCGCGCCCGTCGCCGAGCGAATTCGAAGAGTGGTGCCGTCATGAGTGTGGTCACCACCGCCATGACAACCATCATGGTAAAAAATCGCGGTGTGATAATCCCGGCTTGGAGGCCGATATTCAGGAGGATCAGCTCCATAAGGCCGCGGGCATTCATGAGCGAAGCCACGGTGAGCGCGTCGCTGTGAGGCTCTCCGCACCACCGTGCAGCGAGGTAGCAGGCTCCCATCTTACCCGCCACCGCAGCCAACACCACGGCTCCGGCCATTGCCCAATCCGCGAGCGAGTTCAGAAGATCGAGGCGGGTGTTCAGTCCCGAGTAGGTGAAAAAAACCGGCAACAAAAGCAGGGTTGTAAGCGGTCCGATCTTGCGAATCGCATGCTCGGCGAGCGCCCCGCGCGGAACGAACACGCCAAGGATGAATGCACCGAATACTGCGTAGAGCTGAATTTTGTCGGTAAACCACGACCCCAGCACCAGGAGGATCAGCAGCAGTGACATTCCCCGCGAGAGTCCGGCTTCGTCCTCGGCGTCTTTTTGGAAGAGGCGCGGCACGACGAAACGGCAGAACACCACATAGGCGACCACGCCGCCCAGCGTCCAAAGCACGAGCAGGAAATTTCCACTGACCGAGGCGATCACTCCGGCCAGAAGAATCCAAGCGGCGGCGTCATCCAGGCTGCCGCTCGCCAGCGCCAGCGTGCCGGCTGTCGTTCCCGCCAATCCGCGTTCCTTGATGATTCTCGCCAGCATGGGGAAGGCCGTGACGCACATCGCCGCTCCCGTGAAAACCATGCCCAGCCATTGCGAAATTCCCTCTCCGTAAAACCCGCCCCGCGATCCAATCCAGATTGAAAGCAGCGCCCCAAGGGCGAACGGTGCCGCCATCCCGGCAAAGGAAATCGCCGCCGCCGAGCGCAGACGCGATCGCAGGAGGTCGCCGCGAAATTCCAAGCCCACGACAAACATGTAAAGTGCGAGTCCGAGCTGGGCGACATCGAAGAGGATCGGCTTCGAGGCCGCCGGAAAAAGAAACGCCGACACGCCCGGTGCCAGCACCCCGAGCAGCGAGGGACCCAGCACAATGCCCGCTATCATTTCCCCGATGATTGCCGGTTGGCCCACCTTCCGCATCGCCATCGAGCAAATGCGGCACGCCAGCAGGATCACGCCGAGTTGCAGAAAAAAATGGCCAAGCGGCAAACCATGAACGATGGACATGGCCGCGCACGATGCACCGCGACATTTGCCATGGCAACACCGCTCGCCGCAAAAAATCAAAAAATTGTCATTGCATCCGAAGTCTCGCCTGCTAATTTCTGCACCCTTTTCCAATGCCAAAAGCAATAGCACGCAGCAAAACGCGCAAATCCGTGGCCAAGCGCTTCAAGATCACCGGAACCGGCAAGGTTGTTCGCAACCACGCCTCCCGGCGACACCTGTTGGCGAGTAAAAACGCCAACAAGAAACGCCACATGGCGAAATCCGCAGTGGTCGATGAGACCGATGTGGATCGCATCAAGGCCTGCCTGCCTTTCAGCCACTAAAGCGCGCTGAACCATAAATCCCTTCGACTGCCTCGGGGTTTGCCCGGGGATCACGGAGCCGGTGAGTCGGGGGATTTCAACTAAACAAACAACCGCTCCAAGGAGGCTCCGCGCCAAACGCGGAGTTTTATGACATGCCAAGAGCCACAAACGCTCCAGCCAGCCGGGCGCGCCGCAAGCGCGTCGTAGCAGCCTCGAAAGGATATCGCGGCCGCCGTTCCAAACTCTTCCGCTACGCAAAAGATGCGCAGATGAAGGGAAAATACTGGGCCTACCGTGACCGCAAGACCCGCAAGCGCAACTTCCGCGCCCTGTGGATCACCCGTCTCAGCGCCGCAGTCCGCGCCGAAGGAATCACTTACAGCCGTTTCATCGAAGGCCTCAAATCCGCCAACATCTCACTCGACCGCAAAGTCCTCTCCGACATCGCGGTTCATGACGAGGCGACCTTCAAGGCGATCGTGGACAAAGTCCGCACCGCCCTCGAAAACAAAAAAGCCGCCTGATCCGTCAAACCCCGTCCGTCGGGAATTGACCACAGAGCGCACAGAGAACACAGAGGACGGGGCCAATTGCTTCGTATCCTCTGTGATATCTCTGGGAAAAGCCAAAGGGAGCCCAGTCTCAGACTCCAGCCTCCTTCCAATTCATTTTGGCGCTTTGAGCCCCTGATTTAGGTGCGCAGATTTGAAATGCACTCGGCAATCTTCAGGCAAGTTCGCCTTTTTGTTAAATCCTGTCATTCTGTCGAAAAATCGCATCAGGCCAAACACCCAATGACACCGCCATCCGCCCTTTCCTCCTCCGTGTTCTCCGTGTCCTCCGTGGTTAAAACTCTTTCCCATGCAACAGCAAGTTGACGCCCTTCGCAGCGAGGCCATTGAGCTCATCGCTTCGGCCCATGATGCCGCTTCCCTCGAGGCGGCCCGTTTGAAATACCTTGGCAAAAGCGGTGCCATCACTGCGCTCAGCGAGGGCATGCGGAATGTGCCGAAGGAGGAGCGGCCCGTCGTCGGGAAACTTCTCAACGACCTTCGCTCTGCCGTCACAGCCGCTTTGGAAGACTCCCAGAAGCGTCTCCTCGAAGCCGCCGACCTTGCGGCCTTTGCCTCACTCGATCTCACGCTGCCCGGCACCTTTCCTTCGCCCGGCACCTTGCATCCGCTCACGCAACTCATGGATCGTGCCGTGCGGTGTTTCCGCCGCATGGGGTTTGCGATTGCCGATGGACCCGACATCGAGACCGAGTGGCATTGTTTTGATGCGCTCAACACGCCGCCGGACCATCCCGCGCGCAACGAGCAGGACACCTTCTATCTGCATGATGGCCGCCTCCTGCGCTCGCACACCTCGAGCGTGCAGATTCGGGTCATGGAAACAACGCCGCCGCCGGTGCGCATCATTGCTCCCGGATCCGCCTACCGCCGCGACGAAGTGGATGCCACGCACCTCGCCCAGTTCACGCAAATGGAGGGCCTCTATGTCGCCGAAAAGGTCAGCCTCGCCGATCTGAAGGGCACGCTGGAGTTTTTCTTCCGCGAGCTTTTCGGCGCGGGCACGGACATTCAATTCCGTCCGCACTTCTTCCCTTTCACCGAGCCCAGCTACGAGATCGACATCCGCACCGAGGCCCTTGGCGGCGAGTGGATGGAACTCGCCGGCTGCGGTATGGTCGACCCCGCCGTCTTTGAAGCC
>JBJTGE010000030.1:0-9229 GCA_046093785.1 Spartobacteria bacterium | reverse complement strand
CATAGCGCGCCAAGTGATCATGGAACTCGGCGCGGAGACCACATCCTTTCGTGCAGGGGCGGATGCTCTTGTGTTGCCTGACAACGCCTCGCCGGGTGAAAAAGCGGAAGCTCTCGGTCAGGGTTATGCGGTTTTCACTCTCTCCGAACTCACCCGCCTGGCCCGCGGAGCCGAAGAGGAGCGTTCAGCAATCGAAGCGGGGGATAAAACTCTTCGCATTTTGGATATGGAAATCCCATACGGACCTGAAATCACCGCTCAAGATGCAGGGCGGTTCAAACACCTCTGCCTCGACCGCCTTTTTCTGACCACGGCACGCAAGGCGGCACTCGCCGTTCGCCATGGCATCCCTTGCATGCTCGAGGGCGAAACGGCCACCGCCAAAACGACCGCCATACTCTGGCTCGCCATGATGGCACGCCAAAATGCGATCCGAGTCAACCTGAGCGGGCACACCGACACAGGCGAACTGGTCGGGCGCTTCATCCCCTCGACCCAGTCGGGAGCGAACCGCCCCGCATGGGAATTTTCCGAAGGATACATTCCACGCGCCCTTCGCAACGGTTGGTGGGTGATCCTTGACGAAGTGAACCTCGCCGAACCCCAAGTGCTCGAGCGCTTGAATCCTGTGCTCGAACTGCCTCCAACGCTCGTCCTGACCGAGCACGATGGACGCCGCTTTGGCGCCGGAGGCGATGTGCCCATCTCGGAAAATTTCCGCCTCTTCGGAACCATGAACCCCTCGGAATACGCGGGACGCGCCACGCTCTCGCCAGCCTTCCGTGACCGCTGGGGCATCTGGGGACACATCGGCAAGCCATCGGAACCAGAACTGCTTGATATGCTCCGCTGTCTGGTGATGGGAGAAAGTCCCGCCTTTGTGTGGGAGGGCGTGCGGTGGATACCCCCGCGCTCGGAGGCGATCTATCCAGCGCTCGCGGATTTCCCCGATTTGGAAACCACACTCAAATCCATCTCCTCGTTCCACGCCCGCATTTCAGGGGCGGCAGGCGACAACGAGGCTCCGGCGAGCATCGGCCGCGTGCGCCGCGAGCGCTATGTGTTCACCCGCCGCACGCTGCTCAATGCGATGCGCCTCATCCATGAAAACGCCAAGGGCGCATCCCGCCTGCGGGGAGTCACAGCGCGCGTCATGGCGGAGATTTACATCCAACGCCTCGCCGACCCGGCCGACCGCGCAGCCGCTCTGGCACTACTCAGAGCCACAGGTCTCGCCTGATCCAGCATCCTCTTTCACACCCTGCAAACCCGATAAATCCATGATCAAATCCCACAACCGCTCGTTTCTTCTCCGCGAACTCCAAGCCCTCGCCTGCCAAGTGACAGGCGAGGAGGTCAGCTTGATCGAAGGCGATGCTGGCGCGAGTTGGAGTTGGAACTGGAGGGACCGCGTCATCACGGTGGACCCCGGCTACCTCACAGAAAAATCGGCCGATGTGTGTCGCGCCATCCTGCTTCACGAGAGCGCTCATTGTGCGATCACGCGCATTCACCACCTCTATCCCATGGAACGCTGCCAACTTTATCAGGATCTTCTCAATGTGCTGGAGGATCTCCGCATCGAGTCATGGCTTGCTTCAAAATTCCCCGGCTGCGCGGGATGGATCCACACGGCCAATGAGCTGATTTTTCAATCCTTGGTTGGATCGAGTTGGTCGCCGAACTACCAAGTGCAGTTTCTGCGTGCCATTCTGGAAAAAGCGCACTCGGGCCAAACACCCGCAGGCGTCGCGCCTGTGGTGCGCGAGGCGCTGGAGGAGACGGGCGATGCAGTTTCAACCCAGACGCTCTGCCATCCCGGCATCGCGCGGGGTCGCGCGGTTGCGAGGGAAACCTTGAACGCCCAGCAACGCATGCTGTTGATTTTCGACGAAAAAATCCGCCCTGTCTGGGAGCGACTTGTTGCCCTCGACGAATGCGCAGGCCGTCCGCGTATCACAACGGTCGGACCGAAAGAGCGCATCCATGCAGGCGGACCGCGCAACAAAAGCATCGCACGCGCCAGAAAAGCAAAGACCGGCGACGGGGGGCCGGACTCCCCCGAAACGCTGAAGAAGGGATACATGGAGCGACAAAAATCCCTGTCGCGCCTGATTGACCGACTCGCAAACGAGTTCATCGAACTCTTCGAAACAAACGCCCGCCAGAAGCTCCTGCTCCACCAGCGCAGCGGAGAATCGATTCATATCCGCACCGCGATGCAGGCCGAGGCGGATCCACGCCTGCATGACAAGGTCTGGTCACGCCGCCTGCGCCACAAACGATTCGACCCGCTTGTGGTCCTCGCACTCGACATCTCGGGCTCGATGCGAGGCGAGAACTTCGATGCCGCATTCGACGGGGTCGTTCTGCTCTCGGAAGTATGCCTCCGCTCGGGACTGCCGCTGGCCCTCTGGAGTTTCAACAACCACACCAGACAGATTCTACAACCACACGGCCAGTGCGACTCTGCATCGCGCCGCCGCAAAATCGATTTCCTCCGCTCCCAATGCGGAGGAGGAACCGACATGCACCACGCACTGGCCCGCATCCACTCGAGCCCGGAGATCAGCCAGTTTGAAAATCCCGTCGTCTTTGTCATCAGCGACGGGGAACCCAACGACGAGTCCTCCACCATCGCCCAAATCACGAAATTCGAAGCAGAGGACATACCTCTCATTGGCCTGGGGATCGGTCGCGAAACCAAGGAAATGGCGTCCCTGTTCAAAAATGCCGTCGTCGACCTGAGTGTGACAGCTGTCGCGTCCACGCTCTGCGACGCCGTGCGGAATGCACTGCATGACCACATCACGCCTGCGGGTCCGCACTCCCATCTTCGCGCCGCCTGAAAATCCATCCACCATGCACCTCAACCTCGCCGAAAAAAATCCATCCCGACTCCTGAGCGCGCTTCAAAACGCACTCGCCGAAAAGCCGAAAACGCTGAACATCGAATTGATCGGCCCCGGCGTGCTTTGCCACGACACCGCGCTCATGTTGCACGAGGAAATCCGCAAGCGTCCGCCTGGAACACGCATCCATGTGCGTGCCCGCACCTGCCTCATGGATGGCGCCATCCTGCTGTGGCTTGCGGCGGACACCAGATCGATGAGGGAAGACACCTGGATTCAGATTTCCGAGTTGCCGGAGGAAAACCGTTTCTGCGGCAGCGAGCACTACCCAAACTCCATCCGCGTCAGCGAAGAGGCCCCCTCGCAAACGGACTTCCGAACCCTCCTCCGCTACATCGGAGAGTATCTCCCTGTGCACGAGATCGCTGGATTCCGCCTCTTCGAACCCGACCTGCGCGAACTCGGTGTTCTAAACGACGACAAGTCACCGGATTTGCTCGCCCGGCTTTTCAACCCCGAACCGCCCGAAGGCGATGATGCCGCTCGCGAAAAGCTAACGACGCGCGCCAAACAAAAAAAATAACCCCTTATCCCATCAAGAAAGAAACCGCATTTATGGATCAAAACGCAACCTCGCCCGACCAGACTAGGCAGACTTGGGACTCCCTTGCCTCCACAATCAAAAAGAAGACCGCAGTGAAAAAGACACCTCCGCGCCAGATCGAGTCGAAAGTCGAATTCACCTGCGACCTGTCCTCGATGCCGATGTTTTCATCGCCCTTCAGCACGGCCGCCCCTATTCCGGTCATAGCCAGCTACGGGATCGATTCCGCCCACCGTTTTTGCATGAGAAACAGAAATTGGGATTTCCACCGCATCTTGGTCGATAAGAAAGACCAAGTCTGCCGCTCGGACCGCTACCCCGCAAACTCCGGCATCCACTGGCGCGATCTCATCATCGCGGAGGAAAACAAGGTCTTCCTTCACATCGAAGAGTGCGACCTCTGTGTTTACGCACCGGATATAGACACCGCACAAAATGTCGCCACGAATTTTGCCGACAAATACTCGATGCCGCCCAAAGCTGATGTGGGCTGCTACCATCTCCTCTCCCTGTTGAACGAGGGCATCGACACCGAAAGCGTCCCGCTTCAAGACCGCCACAAGCTGGATGAAGAAAAAATGGACCTCTTCTACGGCGAGGGTTTTTCCGAAAAAAATGCCGCCTTTATCGACTTCCTGCAAACCCAGCGATCCGGCCTGACCATTTTCGAAGGCACCCCGGGCACGGGCAAAACCTCCTACATCCGCCACCTCATCGGCAAACTCCACAAAACCCACCGCTTCTACTTCATCCCGCCGGCATCCACAGGCGTTCTCACAAACCCCGAATTCATCCGTTTCTGGTCGCGACAAAGCACCAGCTACAACGACCGCCGGTTCGTGTGTGTGCTCGAGGATGCCGATGGCGCGCTTATGACGCGCGACCTCGACAACCGCCGCGAGGTGGGTGCGATTCTCAATATCACGGACGGTCTGCTGGCGGACTTTCTGAAACTCCAAGTCATCTGCTCGATCAACTGTTCGCATACCGAGATTGATCCCGCGTTGATCCGTCCCGGCCGCCTCAACACGCATATGGTCTTCGATCGCATGCCCGGCTGGCGCGCCCAGCGCATCGCCGAGGAGTCCGGCCGGGAAATTCCGCTCCAGAAAGACTACTCGCTCGCCGAAATCTTCAACACCCAAGCCACGGTTTTGCTCAACAAGCCCCGCATCGGCTTTGCGGCTTGAAAAAATGAACGCGTCCGACCCGACGACACCTCCCGACATTCTGGCATCCCTCGCCAAGTCCTCCGGGACTTCGGTTCGTCGTGCCGTGGCGGAAAATCCGAACACACCTGTCGAAGTTCTCAACACGCTTTGGAACAAATTCCCCGAAGCCCTGCTCGCGAACCCGATTGTCGCATTCTGGGAGCTGACCGAACCCGCCGCCCTGCAGAAAAACATCTCCCCTGCGGCATGCCTCGCCGCCTACAACCACCTTCGAAAAAAAGGCGCGGAGTTGGCACCTCATATCCACACTCCCGAGGCTCTTAAAAAAGCGATGGAGCACGCCTTCCGCCAGGAGGACACAAAGGTCTTCGCCCATGCACCCTCCGATCCCGTCGCCCGGGTGCGCCTCATGTTTGTGAAAATGGCCAAGGACTACTCATCCAGCGCACGCTTTTTTTATGAGAAGGCACCCGAGGCGGCTTGGCAGAGCCTTTCGAACGACCCTGATCCTGCCGTCAGGCTCGGATTCGCCGAGTGGCTTCGGGGGATATCCAACCAAATTGAAAAGCCGAACTCCTCTTTCAACCAGGCCGCGCGTGCCCTGGCCGCCTGCAACGAAGAGGATGTTTTTCTCCAGCTTGCGAACTGCCCGCCAATTCCTGCGGATGTCGTGCAGAGGCTTGCTTTGAGCGATTCGCTGGAAATCCGCAGCGCTCTCTCCAAGTGCACAAACACCCCGCCGGAGTCCTTGGAACTGCTCTGCAAGGACCCCGATGAAAGCGTGCGACTCGCCTTCGCCAAAAACTGCCGACTCGCGCACGCACACACGCTGCTGCTCGGCGACCCGTCCTTGGAAGTCCGAAAATCCTTGGCGTCCAACTGCCGCGTTGCCCGCAAAATCCTTTTGCAATTCGACCCGAACGACCATCCCTCCGTCCTGCGAAATGTTTTTCTAAACGGTCATGCCGGCGAGGAACTCCGCAGCCGCATTTTCACAAACGCCGACCCGGATCTGAAAAAAGTCATCGCTCATTCGGGATTCCGCCTCAAACCGAAATTCTACTTTTCCCACAAAAACCACATTCCCCACGAGGTTCGCTCTCTGCTGACCGAACGCAACGGACTCCACCCGCAAATCGCAGCAGATTTGGCTGTGGATCCAGACCCGAAGATAAGGATCAAAATCGCATACCGTCTCCGCGGACAATACTGCTGGCGGGACCATGATGCGAATCTCTCGCTTCTGGAACTCTTCGCCACCGACGCGGACGAAGGCATCCGGGAGTATGTGTGCACGGACTCCAGACTCACTTTGAAACAAACGGAAGATTTGGCGAGGGATGCCGAGCCTGATGTTAGAATCAAAGTCCTCGCCCATATCATTTCCCGGTTGGAGGACTTCCGTAACTGCAATTGTCTCGGTTCCCACGCGGCGCTCTACCACGAAACGCGCCATCTTTTTTTGGAAGCTGCAAAAGACCCGTCCGCATCCGTCCGCTTAAGACTCTCCTACGCCAAGGAGACGCCGCCAGAGGCTCTGGGAATCTTGTTTGATGATCCGGATTGCGAGATTCGGGAGCGGGCCCGCGCCCACAGCCATTGGCCATTCGGCGCAGTGCTGGATTTTGAAAAAGCCCATCCTCGCTTCAAAGGCGCGACCCGCCACGGCAACACCACTCCCTCACTTCATGTGCTCCATCAATTCGCCCGCAGCCCCAACCCCTTCCTCCGCCAACTCACGGCCAGGTGCTCCCGCACTTGCGCGGCGGACTTGCGTCTTTTAGCGGGAGACTCCCACGCCGTCGTCCACAAAACCGCTCTGGAGAAAATCCAGAAACGCAAAAAACAAATCGCCGCTGCATGATGAGCCCTGCACTGAACCGCTTTCTGGATGCCCAAGACGACACCTGCGAAATAGCCATGGAGGAAATCCGCAATGGCCGCAAGGACTCGCACTGGATGTGGTTTATCTTCCCCCAGATTGCCGGATTGGGGCAAAGCTCAATATCGAAACGCTATGCGATCGCGGACTTGCGGGAGGCTGCCGAATACCTTGCCCATCCCGTGCTCGGATCAAGACTCCGGGAGTGCACGGCAGCCGTGGTGGATCGTCCCGAATCCCTCACCGACATCTTTGGCAGCCCCGACAACTTGAAGTTCCGCTCCTGCATGACGCTTTTTGCCACTGCCAGTCCGCGCGACTCGATCTTCCACAGGGCCCTGCGCGAAAAATGCAACAATACTCCAGACCCTGCGACCCTCCATATTCTCCATGCCAAAAGGCGCCTGTGACACCTCCTGCGACACTCCTTGAGAAAGACTTCACACAACCAAAATGAATCCATCGCAACTCGAAAACCTGCTCGGCACTCTCGTAAAAAAACACCTCCTCCAATCTGTCATGATCTGGGGCGCGCCCGGCATCGGAAAATCCCATACCGTCGCTGCCGTCGCACAAGCCGCGAAGATCGATCTCATTGACCTTCGCATCAGCCAACTCGCACCCACCGACCTGCGCGGTCTACCTGTGGCCGACCATGATGCCCGCACCTCGCGCTGGTATCCGCCGGAATTCCTCCCCCGCAGCGGCTCGGGTATTCTTTTCCTCGACGAGTTGAACATGGCGCCCCCGGCCATCCAAGGCATCGCGCAGCAGCTCGTCCTCGACCGCAAGGTCGGCTCCTACACGCTGCCCGAGGGATGGCATGTCTGGGCCGCCGGCAACCGTTCCGAGGATGGCGCCTCTGTTTTCAGCATGCCATCCGCTCTGCAGAACCGCTTCATCCATGTCACCGTGGTGCCCCATTTCGAGAGCTTCCGCAGTTGGGCGCTTCAAAATGGCATCGATGAAAAAATCGTCGCCTTCCTCGCATGGCGACCCGAGCTTCTGCACAAGCGCGACCCGAAGAGTCCCGCATGGCCATCACCCCGCGCATGGACTGCCGCGAACACGCTCCACCTCGCCGGGCTGCCCATGGACCCCGCCATCGGCGATGCCCCCGCCGGCGAGTTCCGCGCCTACCTCAAGGTCTATGACACCCTGCCGGACTTCGACTCCATCCTCGCAGGCAAGGCCAAGGACACGCCGTTCCCCGCCGAGCCATCCGCCCGCTATGCGGCCTCGTTGGGCCTTGCCATCCGCGCCAAGTCGGCGGAGTCCGTCAAAAACGCGCTCGACTGGATCACCACAAACGCCGACCCCGAGTGGACCCAACTCTTCCTCCACGCCAAACTCGACACCGCCCGTGCCGACAACACCTTTGGCGTCCTCGCCACCCACCTCGCCGCCAACCCGAAAATCAAAAAGTTCCTCGACTCCTACCGCAAGCTCATGGGCAACGCATGAGGTTGTCCGGCTCTCATCGAAACCCACGAGCTGCTTAAAACTTAATTCTCAAAACTTCTTGCCTTGGATCTCTCGCTTCTCCTCTTCCACCTCCGCAATGTCTCGCCCTTCTTCGCATCGCTCGCCCTCTTCGCGGAGTCCGTGATCACCGAGGATATCGAGACGGCGGCGACCGATGGACGCCGCCTGCTCTTCAATCCCAAGTTCATGTCCCAACACACGCCGGCCGAACAACTCGGCGTGCTCGTCCATGAACTCCTCCACGCCGCGCTGCGCCATGTGATTCGCCGGCAGGGCGCACACCCCGTGCTTTGGAATATCGCCGCAGACATCGTCGTGAACGGCATCATTTTCCAAACCGAGGGTCTGACCCTTCCCAAGTCCGCCTTGCGTGACGACAAAATCGCCAATTTTACCGTCGAGGAGGTCTATGAGATTCTACGCAGCCGCAACCCGAAGCTCGAAAACCTGGAAATCCATTTCATCGGAAGCGACCTCGTTCCACCCGACAGCAAGGATGCCTCCGCTGTCCTGTCACCCGAACAAATTTCGTCAAACCGCGACCACTGGAATGCCGCCCTCGCACAGGCCTCCACCATCACCCGCATGGGCTCTGCAACACACGGAAAACTGCCCGAGAACCTCCAACGCCTCATCGCCGAGGTGACAGACCCCCCGCTCGACTGGCGCACGCTCCTCTGGCGCTACCTCACACGAACGCCATGGGATTTCACATCCTACGACCGCCGCTTCATAGGGGATGAACTCTACCTCGACGGCATGGATGGCGAGAGCGTGAGCGTCGCGCTCTGTATCGATACCAGCGGATCGATCGACGACGAGACGCTCGGCCGCTTTCTCAACGAACTCCGTGGAATCCTCCGCGCCTACCCCAAGGTGGATGTCCAACTCTATGCCTGCGACGCCAAGCTGCATGGTCCTTGGCCGATTGATGCCGAGAGCGAGGGCATCCCCAAGCTCCCCGGCGGCGGCGGCACAGACTTCCGTCCCTTTTTCAAGCACCTCGACAAAACAACCGCTCCCGACGCAGCCATCTACCTCACCGACGGCTACGGGGATTTTCCCAGGCAAGCGCCGGAATACCCCACCCTCTGGGCGATCACGCCAGGCGGCATCCGGACATCGCGGCGACCTGGGGTCCGGCATCCCGTGCGCCGACGCGGTGGAGCAGGTCGAACGCCACCCGCCGGTACGCGACGCGCGCGGCCGTGACCTGGTCGTCGCGCGGGTCCCC
>JBJTGE010000029.1:0-23025 GCA_046093785.1 Spartobacteria bacterium | reverse complement strand
AGGTCGACCCTCCAAAAGGAAGCGCTGCCGCGCGGATTGTGAATGCGGGAGGGTCAGCGTCCTCGTCTGACCCAAACTTCAGACGCGAAGCGGCGTTGGTGGAGCGCGGTGTGATGGGGACGGGACGGCGTGGGGATGGAGCGGTTCAGTCTTGGGTCAAGCCGGAGGTCGACCCTCCAAAAGGAAGCGCTGCCGCGCGGATTGTGAATGCGGGAGGGTCAGCGTCCTCGTCTGACCCAAACTTCAGTCGCGAAGCGGCGTTGGCGGAGCGCGGCGTGATGGGGACGGGACGGCGCGGGACGGGGCGATTCAGTCTTGGGTCAAGCCGGAGGTTGACCATACAAAAGCAAGCGCTGCCGCGCGGATCGTGAATGCGGGAGGGGCAGCGTCCTCGTCTGACCCAAACTTCAGCCGCGAAGCGGCGTTGGTGGAGCGCGGTGGGATGGGGACGGGACGGCCGAGACGGCCATTTTCCCTTGGCGGCAACTTCTGCAATGCGGGGGTTCGAGCCGTTTGTTTTGAAAACAAAAAACGCGTCCTGCGGACAGGACGCGTTTTTCTCTTTGGTGGGAAATCTTTTGGCTCGCGGTTTAGCGGGCGTAGAGTTCGACGACGAGTTGTTCGTTGACGATGGGGTTGATCTCCTCGCGTGTGGGAATGCGGACGACGCTGCCGCTGAGGTTGTCTTTATCCACCAGAAGCCAATCGGGAACGGTGACGATCTGGGTGAGTTCGACGCCGCGCTTGGCGAGGCGGGTGGATTTGTCGTTGCTCTTGATAGCTACGACATCACCGGGCTTGAGGTTCATGGACGAGATGTTGGTTTTGCGACCGTTCACCGTCACATGGCCATGGCCGACCATTTGGCGGGCGCCACGGAGCGTCTTCGAGAAGCCCATTTTTTGGACGACATTGTCGAGGCGGGTCTCAAGGAGTTGAAGGAGGATTTCACCGGTCACGCCACGGCGGCGGCTGGCGATTTGGAAGTAGCGACGGAACTGGCGCTCGAGCACTCCATACTGGTGGCGGAGTTTTTGTTTCTCGGCGAGAGCGATCGAGTAATCGGTCTGCTTGCGGCGGGAACCCTTGGGGCCGTGCTGGCCGGGCGGGTAGCTCTTGTTTTCGAATGCTTTGGGTGAGCCGCTGATGAGAACGCCGTAGCGGCGGCTGACTTTGGTCTTGGGTCCTGTGTATCGTGCCATGAAGAGTTTTGAGTTTGTAAGTTTTGAGTTTTAAGTTGGCCGACTGGATCAGACCCTGCGTTGTTTTGGCGGGCGGCAGCCGTTGTGAGGGATCGGCGTGACATCGCGGATGACGGTGACATCGAGGCCGATGGCTTGCATGGCGCGGACGGCGGATTCGCGTCCCGAGCCGGGGCCTTTGACGCGGACTTCCACTTCCTTGAGGCCATGGCCCATGGCTTGGCGGCAGGCGTCCTGCGCAGCCATCTGGGCGGCATAGGCAGTGCTTTTGCGGGAGCCTTTGAAGCCGCACTTGCCGGCGCTGGACCAGCCGATGATCGCACCACGAAGGTCGGTGATGCTGATGATCGTATTGTTGAAGCTGGCTTGAACATGGGCGATGCCCTGTGTGATGTTTTTGCTGCCCTTGGCTTTGACGATTTTGATCGGCTCGATGGTGTCATCGAGGGAGATGCTCACGGGCGAGGGAGCGCCTGTGGATGCGGCAGCCTCGGTGCCGGCGGCTTTCTTGGCTTTCGGGGCGGCCTTGGCTTTGGGAGCCTTTTTGGCGGGAGCCTCGGCAGTGGCGGCGGGAGCTGCAGGAGCAGTCTCGACGGGGGCTTCGGCGGGTGTTGTGTTTTCTTCGCTCATACTTCAGTGAAATGCTGGATTAGACTTTGCCGGCCTTGGCGTCCTTGTTGCGCTGGACACCGACGGTTTTGCGCGGTCCCTTGCGGGTGCGGGCGTTTGTGGAGGTGCGCTGGCCGCGCACGGGGAGGCTGCGGCGGTGGCGGATGCCACGGTAGCAGTTGATCGCCTGCAGGCGCTTGAGATTGCCCTGAACCTCGCGGCGCAGGTCGCCTTCGATGGCGATTTTGTTTGCGTTGATCGCGTGGATGATGGCGTTGAGTTGTTCGGGCGAGAGGTCTTTGGCACGGGCATTGGGGTCAATGTTGGCCTGTTCGAGAACCTTCTTTGTGTTGCTGGGGCCCATTCCGTAAATGTAGGGCAGTGAGGCTTCGATGCGTTTGTCGCCGGGGATGTCTACTCCGAGTAAGCGTGGCATGGTATTGGTGGTTTGGGTTTCGGTGCTGCTGGAATCAGCCCTGTTTTTGTTTATGACGCGGGTTCTTGCAAACGACGCGGATCACATTTTGTCGGCGCACGATTTTGCACGCTTCACACAGTCTTTTTACTGAGGCTCTGACTTTCATTTTCTTTTAGTTGGTTGATTGGACGATGATTCGTTTTTGTGGCGGTAGGTGATGCGGCCTTTGGTTAAATCATAAGGCGACATTTCCAGCATGACCCGGTCTCCGGGAAGTATGCGAATGAAGTGGAGACGCATCTTGCCGGAGATGTGGGCGAGGACGCGATGACCGTTCTCCAGTTCAATCCTGAACATGGTATTCGGTAAAAGCTCAACGACCTTGCCCTCTACTTCGATAGCGTCTTTCTTGGCCATGTCAATACTTCTGGAGCGTGATCTGTAATTAAAACGGTGTGCTCGAAATGAGCGGAGGGAAGGCCATCGGCGGTGACAGCAGTCCACTTGTCGGCGAGAACTTTCACATCGGCGCGGCCCATGTTGATCATGGGTTCGATGGCGAGCGTCATGCCGGGTTTGAGTTTTGGTCCGCTGCCGCGTTTGCCGAAGTTCGGCACTTGGGGATCCTCGTGGAGCTTGCGTCCAACGCCGTGCCCGACGAATTCCCGCACGACGCTGAATCCGTTTTTGACGGCTTCTGTTTCGACAAAATTTGAAATGTCTCCGACGCGATGGCCCGGGCGCGCGAGTTGGACGGCGCCGTTGAGAATTTCCTGCGTCACATCGAGAAGGCGCTCCACTTCGGGGTCGATGATGCCAACGGCCACGGAAGTGGCATTGTCGCCAATCCAGCCATCGCGGATAATGCCGACATCCATCTTGACGATGTCACCGTAAGCGATAACCCGGGAGCTGCCGATGCCGTGAACGACCTCCTCGTTGAGGCTGATGCAAATGTGGCCGGGAAATTTCTTGTAGCCGAGGAAAGCGCTGCGC
This sequence comes from Spartobacteria bacterium, assembly GCA_046093785.1. Classification (GTDB taxonomy): domain Bacteria; phylum Verrucomicrobiota; class Verrucomicrobiia; order Chthoniobacterales; family Terrimicrobiaceae; genus UBA967. The sequence goes on along the minus strand of JBJTGE010000029.1, from coordinate 19,800 downwards.
ACGCCGGTGGTCGACATCAATTGGGCTGCGGCATGATCGATCTCGCCAGTGGTCACTCCGGGCGCAATGCGGGAAGCCAACTCGCCGAGGATGTAAGCAGCCACTTCGCCAGCCTGGCGCATTTTCTCGATCTCGTGGGGACGCTTGATGCTGATCATGCGACCTCCCCGTAAAATTGCTCAGAGCAGGAAACGACCCGGCAGGAGAAGAAGAGTCGGGTTAGGGTGTCCAAACCGAACGGTGGCGGACAAAATGAAGCAGCGCAGTTCTTCAAGACAAAAATCACACGCTACAAATGCGTGGCGAAGTAAATCGTCACTCCGGCGATGACGAGGATTGCAATACCGGCATAGATCAAAACGAGAGTCTGATCGTTGATTGATTGGCTTGATGAAAGGCGGCTGCGGGACTCTTGGGCACTGCGGATACGACCCTTGCGAAGGAATCCATCATAGTGGCGCTGGAGGAGATGCGTTTCGACTTGGCGCATGGTATCCAGAACAACGCCGACAATAATGAGAAGACCAGTGCCGCCGAAGAATTGCGAAGTCATGTAAGGAACCTGCAAGCTTTGGCTTAAGAGCTGTGGAAGGACGGCTACGGCCGTCAAGAAAATGGCCCCGGCGAATGTGAGGCGGGTCATTGTGTAGTCCAAGAAGTCGGCTGTCGGCTTGCCCGGACGCACACCGGGGATGAACCCGCCATATTTCTTGAGATCGTCCGCGATCTGAACGGGCTGGAATTGGGTGGCTACCCAGAAGTAGCTGAAGAAGAAAATCATCAGCGCATAGAAAACATAATGCAACCAACCGTGGTTAAGAAGGTTTGAAAGATCTTGAGCCCATCCCACGCCGGGGAAGGCCATGTTAAGGATTGTGGACGGAAAAAGAAGGATCGCTTGGGCGAAGATGATTGGCATCACACCGGCGTAGTTGATCTTCAGCGGCATGTATTGGGTTTGACCGCCATAAACTTTACGGCCCACGACGCGCTTGGCATACTGGACGCTGATTTTTCGCTGGGCTTGCGTGACAGCGATCACAGCGGCAATCACAAAGAAGAGAAATCCAATCATTAGCACCAACACGACCGGGTTTACAGTCGATTGGGCGGATGCCGCGCTGGGGACGAATGTTCTCCAAGCCTGAATGAGACCGGCAGGCAATTGGGCGAGAATGCCAACTGTGATGATAATCGACATGCCGTTGCCGATACCTTTCTCTGTCAACTGGTCACCAAGCCACATGAGCAGCAGAGTGCCCGAGGTCATGGTGAGAATGGTGAGAAATTGGAATCCGAAGCCAGGAGTGGTAACCAACGGAAGTCCCAGCCGATTAATGGTATCCATGATACCCGGCAAGAAGGGGTTGGCTTGTGGGTTTTCGAAGGACTTAGAAAGGAGGTATCCTTGAAAAATGCAAAGCCCGATCGTTGCATATCGGGTGTATTGCATGATTTTCTGGCGTCCACCATCCTCACGCGACAATTTTCCCAGCTGTGGGATAACCGCTGTGAGAAGTTGCAGCATGATGGAGGCGCTGATGAATGGCATGACGCCCAGCGAGAAGATGGCGCAATTGGCCAAGGCACCACCGCTGAAGAGATTGAAAAGCGCTGCCACACCGCCACTTGAAGCGGTTCCCGCATGATCAAGAAACCACTGACGCAGAACTTCGGCGTTAACGCCCGGGGTCGTGATGGAGGAACCCGCGCGAATCACGATAATCGCGGCCAGTGTGAAAAGCACTCTGGCGCGAAGCTCAGGGATTTTGAAAATGTTGGCGAAGGCGCTGATCATCTTGAGCTGTTAGCAGCAGCCTTAGGCCGCTGCCTCAACTTTGGGAAGGAGAACCTTGCCTCCGGCCTTCTCGATCTTTTCACGGGCCGTGGCACTCACTTCGTCCACTTCCACATTAAGAGCTTTGGTTATTTCACCGCGACCAAGAACTTTAACACCATCAAAGCGACCCTTCACGAGACCCACTTTGCGAAGAGCCTCCTCGGTGATTGTGTCACCAGCGGAAAAGCACTTTTCCAAGGAGTCGAGGTTCACCACACCATAAAAGGTCTTGAAAGCCTTGTTGTTGAAGCCGCGTTTGGGCAGCTGGCGATAGATTGGCATCTGACCGCCCTCGAAACCGAGGCGGATGGAACCGCCGGAGCGTGCTTTCTGACCCTTGTGACCTTTACCGGATGTCTTTCCTTTGCCGGAGCTTTCACCAATACCGAGGCGCTTGCGGCGGTGCTTGGCACCGGGGTTGGGTTTGATCGTGTGAAGTCTCATGGGAATTAAGCAGAAACGGGTTCAGTGGCAGGGACCTCCGCTTTGGGGCGGATGGTCTTTCCGCGCAGGCGGAAAATCTCGTCTTTCTGACGAAGTTGGGTCAGGGCTGCGATCGTTGCGTGAACGACATTGGCGTGATTGCTGGAGCCAAGGGATTTCGCAAGAACATCACGGATTCCAACAGCTTCCAGCACGGCACGGACGCCGCCACCTGCGATGACGCCGGTTCCTGGAGATGCTGGACGCAGGAGCACGCGACCACCTCCGAATTCACCGGTCACCATATGGGGAATGGTGTTTTCGGAAACGGCAATCTTGACCATGCGCTTTTTGGAGGCATCAGTAGCCTTGCGGATGGCTTCGCTAACCTCATTGGCTTTGCCAAAACCGACGCCGACTTTACCTTTTTGGTCACCGGATACGATGAGGGCGCTGAAGCTGAAGCGACGACCACCTTTGACGACTTTGGCGCAACGGTTGATGAAGACAACTTTTTCAGTGGTCTCTTTGGGTTCCCGTGGCGTTTCAGGACGGGATTGCTTTTTTTCTCTGGATTTCGGAGGCATGGTAGGTCGTATTAGAATTCAAAACCACCCTCACGGGCGGCGTCGGCAAGGGCTTTGACCTTGCCATGGTATTTGAAGCCACCGCGATCAAAGACGACCTTGGTGATTTTTTGTGCGGCAGCGCGCTCCGCGATGAGTTTTCCAACTTCGCAAGCGGTGGCCACATTGGCGCGGGCACCTGGCTTGGCACGAAGTTCGGCTTCCGTGGTGTTCACAGCAACAAGTGTCTTGCCGATCGTGTCGTCAATGACTTGCGCCGTGATGTGGCGCCCGGAGAAGTGAACCGCCAAACGAGGGCGATCGGGTGTGCCAGCGAGTTTCTTGCGCAGGCGGACATGGCGGAATTTGCGTTTATCTGTGGCGGACATGGTTTATTGGACTGTTTTGCCTTCCTTGCGGCGGATTTGTTCACCAACGAAGCGGACACCTTTGCCTTTGTAAGGCTCTGGCGGATAATACGCCCGGATGTCTGCAGCGCACTGACCAACAAGTTGTTTGTCAATGCCCTCAATGGAGATTTTTGTGTTCTCGGCAACCGTGATTTTCACGCCTGCGGGGATGTCGAAAAGGATGGGATGCGACTTGCCGAGGCTCAGATTGAGCTTTTGGCCTTGCACGGCGGCTTTAAAACCGACGCCGTGAATTTCCATGTCGCGCTTGAATCCATCGGTAACACCGGTGATCATGTTCGACAAAAGCGAGCGGGAGAGACCATGCAAGGCCTTCTGTTCACGATTGTCGCCGTCGCGGGTGACAGAGAGTTGCTCGCCTTCGACCTTGGCAGTGATCTTGGCAGGCAGAGTCCACTCGAGTTTTCCCTTTGGTCCCTCGATATTGACAGCGCCAGAGGCTGCCACTGTGACTTTAACCTTTGGCGGAACCGTAATAGCTTTTTTTCCGATGCGTGACATGGTTACCAGATGTAGGCGAGCAATTCGCCGCCGACTTTTTGTTTGCGCGCTTCGTGACCGGTGAGAATCCCACGGGATGTGGAAAGGACCGCGATGCCCATGCCGCCGAGGACGCGAGGAATTTCTCCTGCTCCCACATAGCGGCGAAGGCCGGGTCGGCTCACGCGTTTCAGGCCGGTGATAGCGCTGGTTTTGTTGACGAATTTCGTTTGGATTTTGATGTTCTGGTGGCCTTCGATTGTCACCAGCTCGGTTTCTTTGATGTAGCCCTCTTTTTTCAAGATTTGGGCAATGTCACTCTTGAGCTTCGAGTAAGGAAGAGTGAGTGAGGCTTGTCCAGCAGCAGCGGCATTCCGCAGGCGTGCAAGCATATCAGCAATGGGATCAGTCATATCGTGGTATTAAGCGGCTGGCGCTGTTGCGGATTTGTTGTCGGCTTGCCTTTTGGGCTTGTCGGTGAATGGCATTCCAAGTTCGGTGAGGAGAGACTTGGCCTCTGCATTTGTGGAAGCGGTTGTAACGATGGTGACATCGAAACCGATGTTCTTTTTGATACGATCCAATTCGATTTCAGGGAAAATCGACTGATCGGCCACTCCCAAGGTGTAGTTGCCTTGTCCATCGAACGCGCGGGGAGAAACTCCACGGAAGTCGCGAATGCGAGGAAGGGCGGTTTTGATAAGGCGCTCCAGGAACTCATACATGATGCGGCCACGGAGCGTTACTTTAGCACCGATGGCTTGATCTTGGCGGAGTTTGAAATTGGAAATCGCCTTCTTCGCCATGGTCGTCACCGGGCGCTGACCGGTGATTGTCGTCAGTTCAGTGCGTGCAATTTCGAGGGATTCTTTGACATCCTGAGCAGAGCCAATGCAGGTGTTAATGACAACCTTGGAGATTTTGGGAATCTGGTGGATATTCGCGTAGCCATGCTTCTCGCGGAGAGCAGGGATGACACGGTTTTTGTAGTCGGTAAGGAGTTCGGGTTCTTGAGTCATGGTTGTTTGCTACTTACGCGGCTTTTTTAGACTTCTTCTCGGGCGTCGATGCCTCGAGCAACTTGACATTGGAGATATGAATCGGGCCTTCGCGCTCGAGGATGGCGCCATTTGGATGCTCCTGGGATTTGCGTTGATGTTTTTTGATCATTCGCACTCCCTCCACAATGACTTGGGCCTTGGCTGCCTTGACTTCAAGGACTTTTCCGCTGGCACCCTTGTGGTTTCCAGAAATGACCTGAACGGTATCTCCGCGGCGAACATGAAATTTTTGCTTGCTCATTATAGGACCTCCGGTGCGAGGGAGATGATCTTCATAAAGTTTTTCTCGCGAAGTTCACGGGCAACCGGGCCAAAGATACGGGTGCCACGAGGGTTCATGTCTTTATCGATGATAACAATGGCGTTGCTATCAAAGCGAAGGGCTGAACCATCTTCACGGGTGACTGGCTTTTTCGTGCGGACGACAACGGCGCGGACGACATCGCCTTTTTTCACTGTGCCACCGGTGGCGGCTTCCTTCACATTGGCGGTAATGATGTCACCGATGCGGGCGGTTTGTGTCGCCTTGCCGATGACACCGATCATGGTGGCCATACGGGCACCGGTATTGTCGGCGACATCGAGGCGTGAGCGGATTTGAATCATGGCAATTTAGTGTTTGAGGACTTCAACGAGGCGCCAGCGCTTGGTGCGGCTGAGCGGACGGGTTTCCATAATGCTCACACGATCGCCGATTTGGGCTTCGTTTTTCTCGTCGTGAGCATGGAATTTGGTAACATGCTTGGTGATTTTACCGAACTTGGGATGTGGCACGCGGGTGATCGTGCGAACGACGATGGTTTTATCCATCTTGTTCGAGACGACTTCGCCGACACGAACCTTGCGAAGTCCACGGGACTCGGCTTGTGCGGTTGCGGGAGTGATTGTTTCTTCCATGGACTACTTGGCGGCTGCTTCCCGGGCCTTGCGGCTGAGAACGGTTTCGATACGAGCGACATTGCGGCGGGCTTCCCGGATGAGGTGTGGCCTCTCAAGTTGGGAGCTTGATTGTTGCATGCGCAGGTTGAAGATTTCTTCTTTAACTTCCCGTTTGCGGGAGAGGAGTTCTTTGGGAGTGAGTTCCTGAATTTCCTTGATTTTCATATCGGCAATTACGCTGCGTGGTGGCGGGTTAGGAATCGCGTGCGCAGCGGAAGTTTGTTTGCTGCCAATCGAAGGGATTCACGGGCAACTGTTTCAGAGATGCCATCCAATTCAAAAAGGATGTTTCCTGGACGGACGACGGCCACCCAGTATTCGGGCTGTCCCTTACCTTTACCCATTCGGGTTTCTGGCGGGCGGGCTGTGACGGATTTGTCAGGGAAGATTCGAATCCAGAGTTTGCCCTTACGCTTCATGTTGCGAGTGAGGGCAACGCGGGCTGCTTCGATCTGCGTATTGGTGATCCATCCGCGCTCCAGAGTCTGGAGACCAAATTCACCGAAATCAATTGTGGTATTGCGTGAGGCGAGACCCTTGCGGCTTCCCCGCTGTGTCTTGCGATACTTCACGCGTTTTGGCATCAATGGCATAGCTTTATCCTTTTATTTGAAGTTCGATGAAGGTTAGACAGCCTGAGGTTCGCTGACTTGAGGTGCTGGCGCGGATTGGCGGATTTCCTGAGGTTTTTCCTGCACTTCCTCCACTTTTTTACAAATCCAGCATTTGACGCCGATTTTCCCAGCGACAGTTTCTGCCTCCGTAAACCCATAATCAATAGGAGTGCGGAGTGTGTGAAGAGGAACCTTGCCTTCGTGGTAACGCTCCGTGCGGGCGATTTCAGCACCGCCGAGGCGGCCGGCCACGCGGATTTTGATGCCGAGGGCACCTTGCTCCATCGTGATCTGAACGGCTCTTTTCATGGCGCGGCGGAAGGAAATGCGGCGCTCGAGTTGGGAGGCGACATTTTCAGCCACGAGTTGGGCGTCCATGTCGGGGTTTTTGACTTCAACGATATCGATTTTCACCTGCTTGCCTCCAGCGAGATCACTGACTTCTTTGGTGAGGCTTTCGATTTCTTGGCCACGGCGTCCGATGACGACACCGGGACGGGCTGTGTGAATGGTCACACGCACGCTGTTCCAAGCACGCTCGATGACGATGCGGGAGATGGCCGCTTGCTTAAGCTTTTTCTTGAGGGTATTGCGGATTTTTTCGTCGGCGATGAGGTAATCGGCAAAGTCCTTGCGAGAGGCATACCAGCGCGAACCCCAGTCACGCGTGACGGGGAGGCGGAATCCGATTGGATTAACTTTTTGTCCCATGATTATTCCTTGGTTTCCGCAGTCTCGGCGGAGGCTTCTGTTGGTGTTGTTGCCGCGACTGGAGCTGCTGGAGCCGCCTGCTTGGCAGAGGTTTTCTTGTTGGTTGCCTTCTTTTTAGGCTTGTCCTCGCGACGGGTTATTTCGATTTCGTCGGTGAGAATGACTTTGATGTGGCTTGTCCGCTTGCGGATGGGGCCTGCACTGCCGCGTGCTTTTGGTTGGAAGCGCTTGAGGGTGGGGCCTTCGCCAACAACGGCCTCTTTAACGACAAGATCATTGGCATTGAGCTGATTGTTATTTTCAGCATTGGCGATGGCGCTCTTGAGTGTCTTGAGGATCAGACCGGCAGCCTTCTTCGGTGTGAAGCGCAGGAGATCCACTGCGTCGGTTGCGGGCAACCCTTGAATAGCACGAGTGACCTCGCGAGCCTTGAAGGCCGAGATTTTGGCGAATCTGTGAATCGATTTTACCTGCATTTTATTAGTTTTGTTTGATTATTTTTCAGCGGCAACCTTTACGGCGTCGCCTTTTACTATACGAGCATCGTCAGACATAAGAGATTGAACCACGCCACCGGAAATTTTTTCCCGCACTTCCACTATTTTTAAACGATTGATGAGTTTGCCATTTCGAAAGACCTGAAAAGGCATGCCAACCTTGACACCATGTATTTTGCCTAAATTTATAACAACGAGAGACAACTCATCTTTGGATTCAATGACTAAACCCTCATTTAGAGAAGCGGACACCGCTTTGGGTGAGGCTTGTCCAGCCGCTCCAAGAACTTCGCTTGTTTTCCGAAGTTCGGCCTCTACGGCCATTCTTGATTGAGGATTTGTGTCTGCTGATGTGAGCATGAGCATCTGAACGGCTTCGGACAACATAAGGAGTTGGCCACGCGCGGCTTCGTTGCTATCTCTCAAAACACGCAACTCGCGGAGACACTGGAGCAAGCGGGATTCCAAAACCTCGATCTTGCTATCGTTTGAAGAGACGCCAATGTTTTCCAATCGGAGTTGGGCGTCTTCCAATTCTCTGCGGGCTGCTTCGGCACTATTTCCCATTTCCGCTACTGTAGCAGTCAGCGCGCTAATGGTCGTTTCGGCCAAAAGGAGTTTTTCCTTTAAGGCACCAATAGTATTAGAATCGGAGTCCGGGACTTGCGTCCGGGAATTTCCAATTCGTGATTCAATATCTGTCAAAGATCGGTCATCCAAAGCCACTGCTGTTGGAAGCAATGGCAGGATGGAGAGTGCTGCCGCCGTGGCGACAACCCTCATGGGTTTATTTGGTCACTTTTGCGGTGTGAGAACCGTGTTTCTTAAAGATACGGGTCGGGGAAAATTCCCCCAACTTGTGTCCGACCATGTTTTCTGTGACGAAAACAGGGATGAAAGTCTTTCCATTGTGGACGTTGAAAGTGTGTCCAACAAAATCTGGGGTGATCGTGCTGCGGCGTGACCAGGTCTTGATGGGTTTTTTGCCGCCCGATTCATTCATTTTATCAATCTTGTCGAGGAGCTTCCACTCGACATACGGGCCTTTTTTAAGTGAGCGTGCCATAATTAGTTTTTAGCTTTGGATTTGCGGCGCTGGACGATGAACGTATCGCTTGGCTTGTGTTTGCGACGGGTCTTGAAGCCCTTGGCGAGCTGACCCCAAGGCGACATCGGGTGATGGCGTCCACCACCGCCCTTGCTCTTGCCTTGGCCACCACCCATGGGGTGATCGACGGGGTTCATGACCATACCACGAACATGTGGGCGGATACCGAGCCAGCGGCTGCGACCTGCCTTGCCGGATGAAACATTCATGTGGTCCGAATTTCCCACTTGACCGACTGTTGCAAAGCAATTCTCGTTAATGCGACGAATTTCACCGGAGGCGAGCTTCACGAGAGCGTAGCCACCCTCGCGGTTGGCCAAGACAGCAACCGATCCGGCGCTACGGACGATTTGTCCACCGCGACCGGGGATGAATTCAATATTGTGGATCGAAGTTCCAAGAGGAATAGCTTTCAGCGGAAGGGCGTTGCCCACATTCGGCTCGGCTTTCTCGCCGGCAATGACTTTTTGCCCAACTTCGAGACCGACAGGTGCCAAGATATAAGCTTTTTCGCCGTCCTCATATTTCAAGAGGGCGATACGGGCCGTGCGATTGGGATCGTATTCGATCGAGACGACCTCGGCGATGGCATCACGGCGGCTGCGTTTGAAATCAATAATGCGGTAGCGGCGCTTGTGACCACCGCCGATATGACGCATGGTGATTCGGCCTTGGTTGTTGCGGCCACCGGTGCGCTTGATCGTCTCAGTGAGTTTTTTCTCCGGCTTGGATTTCGTGATCTCGGCAAAGTCCGGAAGGGCCTTGAACCGGGCAGCAGGAGTAAGAGGTCTCAAAGTTTTGATCGCCATGGTCTGATTTTCTTAGACGAGATCGAGTTTTTCGCCCTCTTTGAGAGTCACGATCGCTTTTTTCCAATTCGACTGACGTCCGAAGTCGGCACGGCGCTCGCGCTTTTTCTTGCCAGCGAAATTGGCGGTGTTCACATCGGCAACCTTCTTTTTAAAGATCACCTCAATCGCGCGCTTGATCTGCAATTTATTGGCCGATGGCCGAACGCGGAAAACATACTTGTTGAGCTTGTCGGAAAGCAAAGTTGCCTTCTCGGTCAGCAGGACGGTTTCGATATGGTCGTAAACTTCAGTATTCATTACGCGAGCCTTTCGGAGATTTTTTCGAGACCTGCGCGGGTCACGATGATTTTGTCGAATGCGAGAAGGTGCTCGGTATTGACATCGGATGCGCGGGTGAGTTGGGCGGTGGCCACATTGCGGGCGGCCTTGAAAGTATTTTCATCGAACCCTTCGGAAACAATCAGGGTCTTGCGGGCATCGGGGGTGGCGGAACGGACAAGACTCACGAATTGCTTGGTCTTGGGCTCTGCGACGACGAAGGAATCAACAAGCAAAACATCGCCGAGGGCGATGCGGGCACTGAGGGCTTTGCGGAGGGCGAGTTTTTTGACGGCCTTGGGTGTGTTCTTGGAGTAATCGCGCGGCACAGGACCATGGGCCACGCCACCACCGACCCAAACAGGGCTGGAGAAATAACCGGCGCGGGCGCGTCCTGTTCCTTTTTGGCGCCATGGCTTGCGGCCGGAGAGATTGACATCGGCTTTGGTCTTGGCACAGGCAGTGCCGCTACGGCGGGCTGCTTGGAGTGCGACGACCACATCATGCACAGCCTGGTTGCCCTTGGCTTCATCGGTGATGATTTCAATCTTCGCCTTTGCGGCGTCTGCGGCTGTAAGAACGGTGGCGCTCATGGTCAAAATTTTTGGACGGCACAACGACTCGCGGCCTCATGTGAGGCTGCTTGAATTCGAGTGTGTGCGCTGAGTTTCATGTGTGATTTTACCGTGCGGCTTCGTATTTCAGAGAGACTGAATCTTCGATGACACGATGATCAATTCCCCCCTCGAGGCTTTGCGGGAAGGGGGAAACTACAGAGCCGCGAAAACTTGGCAAGAGAAAAAAAGAAAAAAGTTGCATTGGTTTTGATTGGGATATCCGCACCGCGATTTTCAAAACCCGCTCAGTAGCGAAATTCCGGCTTCGAATCGGCCGCAGGCTCCATCTCGGAGATGGGGTGGAGCACATCGACTGGCTCAGGCAGAGCCTCGATTTCAGGCATTGGAATGGGAGCTTCGGATGAACTCGAAATCCTTGCAGCACCACCTGCTGAATGCTTGCGGGAACGGCTTGCAACGGGCTCCGGCTCGCTCGGCGGAGCGGGCGCGATTTCTTCATTCGCGATGTAGCCCGTGCGCCCGTCAGTGATCTCCACATAGCTGAAACCGAACTCGCGGCGCAGCATCTTGACCCGCTCTCCGCGTTGCAGCGAGGCATCAGGTCCGCGCTCCTGCCCTGGGCCGAGGGAGTAGAAAGGCGTGTAGTCCGATTGAACCAAAAACTCGGGAGCATTGGCGGGGTCGAAAGTCTGGGTGGCACATCCAACGAAGCACCAGAGGACCAGAAAAAAAACGACAGCGATTTTGATTTGTGGAAAGTGGACCATGCTTAAAGTGAAGGCAAAACTATGCACTGATGGCATCCGCCCCGCAATCGCATTGGCAGACGCCTCCGGAGGTCACCACGGCATCGCGCAGATGCACACCCGCATCCACCTTGGCACCCGGCCAGACAATCACATTTTCAAGCCTGGCCCCCTCGCCTATTTCCGCTCCTGCGGCGACCGTCGAGCAGCCTGCAATCATGGCCTCCCCACGAATGGTTGCGCCGCGTTCGATGGGTTCCAACGAGCCTTCCGGAAGATAGGAAAATGAATGCCCGCCGCCGCTGAGCAAGCGGTGGACGCCCATGTAGGAGGGGATGTTTCCAATATCGAACCACACACCGTCATCGATCACGACTCCACCGACAGGCGTGCCCTGCCGCATGAGATCGACCAGCACGGGAATGATGGAAACAACAGCGCCCGCCGGGATGTGTTGAAAAATCTCCGGTGAAAAAACACTCACGCCCGTGAAAAGAAAAGCGGGTTCGGAGCGTCCGCCCAGAAGCCCCCGCATGTCGGTAATCCGCCCTGTGACGGGATCGCACTGAATGCGCCGCTCGGCTCCGGAGGAGCGCAGAGCGAGGGTTGCAAGGCGGCCTGAGCGCGCGTGCGAAGAGATCAAGTCCTGCAACGGAAAGTCCGCAAGCACATCCCCATTGTAAACCAAAAAGGGCTCGTCTCCGATCGATGCAGAGGCGTTTTTTATTCCCCCGCCGGTCTCGAGCAGCACGGGTTCATGGCAAAAAGAAACAGGGCATCCGCGATAAACCGCGTGTCCCTTGGACTCGCCCAGCCAGCGCGAGTAGGCCTCCGGGCGATGGTGCGTGTTGACGACGAATCGCCTGATTCCAGCGGCAATCAGGTGGTCGAACGCAAAAGTGATGAGTGGTTTGTTGAAGATCGGAACGAGCGGTTTCGGGCGCTCGTCGGTGAGTGGCCGGAGCCGCGTCCCAAGGCCCGCTCCGAGCACAAATGCGGTCTTGATTCCTGCGCTCAATGCCATGCCGATCCCGGGAAAAAATCAGGCTTCATGATCCACAAAAAACCGCATCGGCTTCATCTCGCTTTCGACAAATCCGTGCTTGAGATAGAACCTCCGCATCTCCTCGGGGTTGTCCGTGAGAAGCGTGATGCGCAGAAATTTTTTCTCACGCGCAAAGCCGATGGCGTGCTGCAAAAGACGCGATCCGTAGCCGCTTCCGCGATGGTCGCGGTGCACCACCAAATCCTCGAGAACCAGCACAAATCCCCCCTCCGCCGTGCTGATTGTGATCAGAAGATTGATCATTCCGATAATCATCCGCTCGTTTCGAAGAACAAAAATCCTGCCCCTGGATGGTTGTTCCAAAATGAGGCGCAGACCGCGCATTTGCTTCTCCCGGTCGGGCTGGAAATCCGGCTCCTGCAGAAACAAGTCGCGCAGAAGTTCGGTCAACTCCGGGAGGTCGTCCAAGGTCGCGGGTTCGATTTGGAGATCGGGCATGGGGGATTTATCTCACACACTCACGCCGCAGGCAACACGCCATCACGGGGAATCAGCGGCCGAATTTGCGATCGAGCTCGGTGAACGACCACTGGATCATTGTTGGACGGCCCTGAGGGCAGGCGTAGGGAAGTTCGCATTTCAACAACTCGCGCACCAGGCGGCGGGCGCGGGACTCCTCGTAGTCAAAGCCATTCAAGGCGGCGATGCGCGAGACCGAGCGCACGAGCGCGTCGAGCACCGGTTGACCGGATCCGAGGAGCCCGGTGGATCGCAGCGTCTCGCACACGTCAAGAACGGCGGAACGCGCATCCCGACCGGAGAGGCAGGCGGGCAGCGCCTCGACTTTGAATGAAAAACCACCGAACGCCTCGAGGGAAAATCCCGCCTTCTGCAAGGCTTGGAGATTTTCAGAAATCCAGACCGCGTCCTTGGGTGTCAGCTCGATGATGTCCGGGAGCAGAAGATGCTGCGAAGCGACTTGGCCCAGCGCGGCCTCGCGGCGCAGACCCTCGAAAAGAATCCTCTCGGAGGCCGCCCGCACATCGAGCAACACGAGTCCCTCGGCGCCCACCATGAGAATCCACCGCGCGCCCAACCCTCCAAGCAAACGAAACGCATCGTCATTATCCGGTGGCGCGACCGCTGCGGGTGCGACCGGCAAATCCATCTGCGGCGCGGGCGAGAAGGATGCCCGCACGGGTTGGTGGGGCATGGATCGGGGAGGTTCCACCGGGGCGTTGGAGGCGGATGGCAATTCGACAGGAGCGGGAGGTGCAACCGGCGTGCGGAAGGCCTCCAGAGCGCCCTTGGCGGCCGCATACACAGCCTGCCGCACCTGATCGGGCCGGTGCAATCTCACCTCGCGCTTTGCCGGGTGCACATTGCAATCAAACGCGAGGGGATCCATCGTGACCCTCAAAACCGCCAGAGGATGCCGCCCCTTCGGCAGGGCTTCGGCATAGGCCTCGCGGAGGGATTGAAAGACCGCCGGACACTGCACGACGCGGCGGTTCAAAACCACAAATTGCAATTCGCGATCCGGCCTTCCCTCCCCCGGTTTGGCAACGAAGCCCTCGATGCGAATCCCATTTTCCTCAAGCGCCGGCACCGGCATGAGGCGGGAGACGAAATCCGCTCCGAAGAGGTCGCGAATCCTCACCTCGTCATCGCGGGTCGAAGCCGCTTGCCAGAGCGTGCGACAGTCGCGCACGAGCGTCATGGCGACATCCGGATGCGCGATGGCAAGCGATTGGACCTGATGCAAAATGTGCGCGGCCTCGGTCTCCTCGCCTCTCAAAAATTTTTTTCGCGCCGGCAGGTTGAAGAAAAGCGAACGCACCTCCACCGATGTTCCCGGAGGGCCGCCGCTTTCGGCGACCGACTCGATTTTCCCTCCTGCGATTTGGATTTCCGTTCCCGCCGCCGCCTCGGCAGGACGCGTCACCAGACGAAATCTCGAAACGCTGGCGATACTTGGCACCGCCTCCCCACGGAACCCCATGGTTCCGACATCCGCCAGGTCTTCAGCTGTGCGGATTTTGCTCGTGGCATGCCGTTCCAGACTGAGCAGCGCGTCCTCGCGGTCCATCCCGGACCCATCGTCCTCGACCCGTATGAGCTGGGTTCCGCCCCGCGCGAATTCCACGCGGATCCGGCGCGCACCGGCATCAATGCTGTTTTCGACGAGTTCCTTGACCACCGAAGCCGGTCTCTCCACGACCTCGCCCGCCGCGACTTGGCTTGCAACTTCGTCCGTGAGCAGGCGGATCTTTCCCATGTCGTTTGACTTTGCACGGATTCATTCATAAGAAAAGAGCGTGATCATTCTCACGGACCAAGCCGCACTCGCGCTACTGGACCTGATTGCCTCCAAAGGTTCAGGGGAAGGACTCCGCCTCGCTGTCGAGAAAGGCGGATGCGCAGGCCTCCAGTATGTCATGGAGATTGATTCCGCGAGGCCCTCGGACACCGTGATCGAGCACAATGGAGCCAAGGTTTTTGTTGATCCCGAGAGTGCCTTGCAGTTGGAGGGATCTTCATTGGACTACGAGGACGGCCTATCCGGAGCCGGTTTTCGCATTCGGAATCCCCACGCCGCGCGTTCCTGCGGATGCGGCACATCCTTCGAGCCCGCCACGGCTGTCGAGGCTTAAGCAAATGCCGTTAGATCCAGAGACAAAAAACAACCGTGCGTGGTTCAAGGATTCCGACTCCGACTCCTCCAAATCCACACGCAAGGACGAAGGCGGCCTGTTCGGGTGGACCATCCTCATTCTCATCTTTATAGCAATCGCAATCACCTGCTGGATTGGAAGTTTCTACATTTTTGGACATCCCGAGAAACCTTTCAGCCACGAGGTTCTTACCAAACTCAAAAAAATCGAACCTCCGAAGCGCTTCGAACTCACCGAGGCGCCCAGGGGCGAGTTCCTGCGTGCGCCACAAATCCTCGAGCGCTACGGAAAAATGAAGCCCCGCCAGCTCGAGCGGACGAACGAAATCCTCATTCGAAACTACATCCGCAACTACAAACCCGCCGATGGACTCGTGCCCTATGTCCTCGGCACCTTCAACATCCTCGATTCCTTTGAACTCACTTCGAATGACTACTTCCCCTCGGGCGTCGCCGCGCTGGCCGTGTCGAAAGACGACCCGCGCCTCTTGATCGAGCAGATTTTTTCATCCGGCAAGCGCGTCATCCCCACCCTGCACCGCACGCTCCTCACAGGCCTCGATATTGATCTCAAGCGGGAGAACGAACTGGCAGCCATCATCCACATCGAGCGCCTCAAGGATGGCCGCCTCAAGCTCACGACCGTTTCGATCATGTATCCGAGCTACGAATCCGCCTCATCGGACGGCACATTCACGCTGGATCCGCCTTCCTCGCTGAATGTGGGGGCAGGATTGCCAGTGGTGGATGCCACCCGCCAAAGCGAAGCCGATGCGAAATACGATCACTTCCGCAAAAAAGCCCGCCTTGCAGCCGCAAAAAAACAGGAACCCAAACCCGAGGACGCCGCCGCCGCACAGGCCCGACTCATGCGTGTCGAGAAGCCGCTCCCGGTTGCCCCGCCGGAGCCAAGCCCCACCGCCACGCCAGTGCTTTTGGCATCGGCCGTTCCTTCGCCCACACCCGATGCGACTCCGTCGCCAACACCAAGTCCTTCACCATCTCCCACTCCATCACCTTCGCCATCCGCCACCCCATCGCCCTCGCCGACTCCTGAGCCACCGAAAGCCATCGCAGCGGCTGGTTCAAAAAACTGGCCCGTGTATGACGCCGGCCGCATGCCGAGGGGTCGTCTGGTCGCCCCATCGGAAATCGCGGAAATCGCAAAAAGAGGCACAGGCGGCGAGAGGCTCTACCTGCAAGGCAGCTTCAATGTGACAGCTGCGGGAGGCGACCGCGCCGTGATGAGGGCTCCGCAGCGCGGATTCGGCACCCGCTCCGACAATGTCCGCATTATCGTTCAATATCCGAATGGCATGACCGCTCCAGCCGAGGGATCCGCTGTCTCGCGCGATTCGCGGCGACCGTTCCAGATCATGGATGTCAAAGAGAGCCCCGGCGGTCAGGTCAATGTCTATGTCCGCGAGGTTACCAAGCCTTAGCGAACGCATCCGGCAGGAGATCGAAGCCCATGGCCCCATGCGCTTCTCGCGCTACATGGAGCTCGCCCTCTACGATCCGTCGCAGGGCTACTACGCCTCAGGCAGGGCCTCGGTGGGCAGGCGGGGCGATTTCTTCACCAGTGTGAGTGTCGGTCCCGTGTTCGGCGCGGTTCTGGCAGGCCAGTTTTTGGAAATGTGGGAAGCTCTGGGGCGTCCACCGGAATTCCGCCTCGTCGAGCAGGGAGCCAACGACGGTCAACTCTCGTGCGACATTCTCAACGCCCTCAGGCAAACGCCACTGGCCGGCGTCCCTCTCACAATCATCGAACCCGCTTCCATCCTCCACGAAAAACAGGCCGCCACTCTCGCAGGGAGGAATGTCCAGTGGGTCGATGCACCTGAGGCGTTGACAGAATTCACAGGCGTTCATTTTTCCAACGAGCTTTTCGATGCCCTGCCCTTCGACCTCGCGGAAGCGCAAGGCGGCAACTGGCATGAGTTGTTGGTCCACTCCATCGATAGCGGCCTCTCTTTCAAATCCTCCCCGCATCCACTCGCAAACACCGGCCTGCCCGAGCGCCCCGATGGCTTCAGGGCCGAACTCCGCCGCCACCAACGCGACTTGATGGGAAATCTCGCCACCCGCCTCCGAAGCGGTTTTCTTCTGGCCATCGACTACGGCATGTCGCGCAGTGAACTCCTCGCCCCGCATCGCTCCGGCGGCACGCTGGCCTGCTACGCCAAACACCGTCGCGACGAGTCACCGCTTGAGGAACCGGGCGAAAAAGACATCACAGCCCATGTCGATTTCACCGCCCTTGCGCAGGACGCCACCGACTGCGGCTTCGCGCTCGAGGGCTACGCCGACCAGCACCACTTCCTCGTGGGCGCATCCACCGCCCTCCTGAAATCCCTCGACGGCACCGCACCGACTCCCTCCACACTCAAAATCCTCCGCAGCCTCCGATCCCTGCTCCATCCCGAGACCATGGGAACACAGTTCAAAGCAATCCTGTTTTCAAAAAACACACCAGGTGCGAAACCAATCTCCGGCTTCCAACACGCGGGCGATTGCGGGTTTCTTCTCGAGGACACGATCACCAACGCAAATCCGGAACCATTGCTCACAACCGCCGAGCAGGGCAAAGCATGGGAGGCAGCTCTTGGCGAGTATTGAAGCCAACGCCGGGGAGGTCTGGACCGTTGATTTCGGCACTGCCGCAAAACAACGACCCGTGCTTGTTTTAGCATTTCCCCAGCCCTCTGACGCCCGCGCCCTCGTAGTTGTTGTTCCCCTTATACCAAAAGCTGGATTTTTTTATTTTTGAAAATTGGCGCGGTAGCGCTTGGTCTCGGGGAGCGAGCCCGCCCTCGGGTGCAGTCGGGTGCGCCCCGCGCCCGACACAGTGAACTTCGAGCGGCCTCCGGCCGGATTTTTCCAATCGCCTCGCGAGGGCGCGTGGCGGTGCCCCCGAGGCGGGCGCGCTCCCCGAGGCCAATCGACGCGCAAACGCCTCCCCTCTTATTTCGCAGGAGGCTCGGCCTTTTCGGCAGGCTTGTGGTCGCCGCCGACGAAGTATTTTTCCACGAGGTAGAAGCAGGCTGGGATGAGGAAGATCGAGAGGAAGGTGGCGGCGAGCATGCCTCCGATGACCGTTGTGCCGAGGACTTGGCGGCTCACGGCGCCGGAGCCGCTGGCGAGCGCGAGAGGGACGGTGCCGAGGATGAAGGCAAAGGCGGTCATGAGGATCGGGCGCAGACGGAGCCGCGCTCCGGAGAGCGTGGCTTCGAGGAGGGGCTTCCCTTTTTCGTATTCATCCTTGGCGAATTCGACGATGAGAATGGCATTCTTCGCGGCGAGGCCGATGAGCATGACGAGGCCGATCTGGGCGTAGAGGTTGTTCTGCATGCCGCGCAGGGAAAGACCTGCGAAGGCTCCGAAAACGGCGATGGGTGTCGTGAAAAGCACACTGAACGGCAGGCTCCAGCTCTCGTATTGCGCGGCAAGGATGAGAAAGACGAAAAGCAGGGAGAGGCCGAAGATCGCGCTTGGCGGCACACCTTGGGCGGCGAGATTTTCTTGATACGACATGCCGAAGTAGTCGAAGCCCATGCCGCTGGGCATGGTTTCGTGGAAGACCTCTTCCATGGCCTTCATGGCCTGCGCGGTGGAGTATCCGGGCGCGACGGAGGCGTTGATCTGCGAGCAGCGGAACATGTTATAGCGCATGGTGAACTCGGGACCGAACGACTCCTCGGCCTTGATGAAGGAATTCACCGGCACGGCTTCCTTGTTATTGTTTGAAATGTAAAACATCCCCAAGTTGTCGAGGTTTGTGCGGTATTCGCCCTCCGCTTGCACATAGACCTGCCACTGGAGGCCGAAGCGGTTGAAGTAATTCACAAAGTATCCGCCGAGGAAGGTTTGCACCGTCTGGTAGGCATCCGAGAGGCTCACGCCTTGGATCATGGCCTGCGCCTCATCCACCGAGAGGTGGATTTGCGGCACATCCCAAAGCGAAGTGGTGAAGAGTGTGGTCAACTCGGGACGCGCCTTGAGGGCGGCCATGAATTTCTGGGTGTTTCCTGCGATGAACTCCACCGGTCCTCCGGTGCGGTCCTCGAGCATGAAGGTGACGCCGCCGGCCGTTCCGATGCCCGGAATCGCGGGTGGAGGGAACGAGAAGGCGGCGGTGGGATTTGCCAGCGCGGCGAGTTCCTTGTTGATGTTCGCTTGGATGGCATCGACCTGGAGTTCGGGGGTCTTTCGTTTCGCCCATTCCTCGAGCGTGATGAAAAAGAAGCCGGTGTAGGTGCTCTGGACGGTGCTGAGGAGGTTGAAGCCGATGATCGAGGTCACATACTGCACGCCGGGGGTTTTCAGAAGAATCTGCTCGATGCGCTCGGAGGCCTCTGTGGTTTGCTGGAGGGACGAGGCGCGTGGAAGCTGCACGACGCCGAAGAGGTAGCCTTGATCCTCCTCGGGGATGAAGGCCGTGGGCATGGTGCCGCCGATGCCGCCCGCGCCAAGCGTGAGACCGACGAGGAGGACAATGGCGATCGCCAGCTTGCGGATGAGTCCGCGGCAGATGGCGACATAGCCGTTCGTGGCGGTGTCGAAAATTCTGTTGAAGCCCCGGAAGAAGGCTCCCAGCGGTCCCCTCGCTTCCTTGCGCGGGCGCAGCAGAAGGGCACCCAGCGCGGGACTGAGAGACAGGGCGTTGAAGGCCGAGATGAGCACCGACACGGCCATTGTGACAGCGAACTGCTGATACATCGCGCCGGTGATGCCGGGAATGAAGACCGTCGGAATGAAGACGGCCGCCAGAATCAGCGCGATGGCGATGACCGGTCCGGAGACCTGCGACATGGCCTTGAAAGCGGCATCCTTGGGACTCAAGCCCTCCTCGATATGCGACTCGATGGCCTCGACCACGACGATGGCGTCATCCACCACCAGACCGATGGCCAGCACCATGCCGAAAAGCGACAGGGTATTGATGGAAAATCCCAGCATCGGGAAAAGCGCAAAGGTGCCGATGAGCGAAACGGGC
>JBJTGE010000028.1:0-4219 GCA_046093785.1 Spartobacteria bacterium | reverse complement strand
TGCGGGCAGCGAAACCATCGGCTCGCTTCAGGGCGGGGGAACAACCGCGATCCATTCCGGGCAAACCCTCACCATCGCCCAAACTGGCAACGCCACCTCCGCCGGGGCGATCACCGGTGCCGGTGCGCTCACCAAAACCGGCAGCGGCACATTCACGCTCGCGGGGGCGAACACTTTTGCCGGAAACACTACGATCAATGCTGGCAACCTGATTCTCGAAGGAGGAGCGGCGTTGCATGACTCCGGAATCGTCAAACTCGCCGCCTCCGGCGCCACCCTCCACATTGCGGGCAGCGAAACCATCGGCTCGCTTCAGGGCGGGGGAACAACCGCGATCCATTCCGGGCAAACCCTCACCATCGCCCAAACTGGCAACGCCACCTACGCCGGGGCGATCACCGGTGCCGGTGCGCTCACCAAAACCGGCAGCGGCACATTCACGCTCGCGGTCGGCTATGCATCGAGTTCAGGCTGTCATGGCGGGGTAGGTGGTGCAGGTCGTGATGGCGGTCTCTTTGGTCCCGGGCATATCACATGGGCCAGCTCCAATGCCATCGTCTCGCTGGCCTCCACAGGAAAACCAATTCCTCACCCAGCGCCTCGGATCACGACGGCGGGGAATTTCACCCATGGCGAAAATGTCGGAAACCGGACTTTCGATTTCGGCAGCGGCCAATATCTCCAACTCGGCAACAACACGCTGGTGAACTTCGGGGCGACGACTTTCAATGCCGCGCACTTCCAGGCCACCTGCTCACCGGGCACCTCGCTTTCGGGCAATTTCCAAGTCGTCGGAAACTCCCTCGTCTATGTGCTGCAAGGCGGCTCCGCCAGCGGCAGCGTCATCAACAACTCGGGAGCCGGCGGCACGCAGACATGGATGGATTTCACGGTGAATGGATCAACCACCACCGCCACCGGCAACAACACGATCCGCAGCCTGACCTTCGCCAACAACGGCAACCTCGCCATCCAAGCCGCCCACTCGCTCACGCTGTCGCAAGGCCAAGTGGCGGTCGAAAATGGCACCTCGCTCGTGAGCGGCGGGACTTTGGCGACGCCGGGCAACTTCAACAAAACCGGCGCAGGCGAGCTGGATGTCCAAAGCACTCTCGCGGTCAATGGCACCGCCTCGATCGATGCAGGGCTTCTTTCTGTGAATGGCCAACTCATCGCCAATTCCGTGGCTGTGAACTCCGGCGGCACTTTCGGTGGCAACGGCACCATCGTGGCCCCCGGTGGCATGACCATTGCCGGCACCCTCTCGCCCGGCAACTCGCCCGGTGTGATTTCCATTGTTTCGAACCCGGTCTGGACATCCACCGCCACCACCCTCCTGGAAATCGCCAGCCCGACGAACTACGACCGCATCGTGGTCAGCGGAACCGCCCAAGTCGCCGGCACGCTCAACATCGTCAACTTCGGCGGCAACGACAGCCTCGCCTACGGCCAGCAATATCCGTTCCTCACCGCCACCGGCGGCATCAGCGGGGATTTTGCCACCATCACCGCCCCAGCCACCTTCCGCGGCCGCTTCCTGAACCAAGGCAACACCGGAACCATCCTCATCGCGCCGGACACCTACACCCGCGTGGCCGTGACTCCGAACCAGCGCAATGTTGCCAAGGCGCTCGACAGCTTCATTCCAGCCAAGAATGGCGACCGCATGGCCGTAAGCACGGCCCTCGATCTTCAAACAGCCGCCCAATACCCGGCCGCCTTCAACGCGATCATGCCCGGCTTCTACGAGTCGCTTCCGGATATCGTCATCGAGCAGGCCTACAATGAAACCCAGCTTCTCAACCAGCGACTCAGCTCCGTGCGGCTTGGCGCCCAAGGCTTCCAATACATCGGGATGAGGGAACAACCTCTGAAAAATGACAAGGACGGCAAATCAACCGCCGATGCGAAAGACATGGCTCCGATTCGGCAAGGCCCTTCTTCCACAAACTGGAACGCTTGGGTGATGGGCACCGGAGAGTTCTCCAACGCCCGCGGCGGATCCTCCCCGAACTACAACAACAGTGCCGGCGGATTCCTCGTGGGTGCCGATTATCGCTTGAGCCAAAATTTCTCGAGTGGTCTTTTTGCCGGCTATCAATACAACTACGCAAAATACAACGGCGGCGGCAGCACGCGCGGCAACAGCGCCCTCTTCGGACTCTATGGCAGCTATAAAAACGAGGACGGCTACTACGCCGACACCGTCATCGGCGGAGGCTACAACGGATTCCAAACCCGGCGTCCGATCAAATTCAGCACCATCAACCGCATCGCCCGGGCAAACCCGAACACCGGCCAGTTCAATGCCGCCATCAATTTCGGCAAGGATTGGACCATCGACAAATTCATCGTTGGTCCGCTCCTCGGATTGCAATACACCTACGCGGGCACCCCTGGCTTCACCGAGCAGGGCGCAGGGAGCCTCGACCTGGCGGTCGGTTCGCAAAACACAAGCAGCCTGCGCTCCAGCCTCGGTGCCCGCATCGCTTATGTCTGGGATATCAGCGATGGCATCAAATTGATTCCCGAAATCCGCGCGCAGTGGATGCATGAGTTCCTGAACAACGGACAAACCCTCACCTCCAGCCTTGATGGAGGAGGAGGGCCGTCCTTCGGCTATCAAACCATGGATGCCTACCAGGACAGCCTCTTCGGTGGAGTGGGGGTTACGACAAGAATCGGCGAGCGCTGGAGCGGATCACTCTTCTACAATGTGAACTTCGGAAACAACGATTTCTCAAACAATATCATCAGCGCGGATTTGAATTTCGCATTTTAAAAATTCCTCTGGAAACAGCATGAGGCCCGTAAAACCGATTTTATGATTTTTTTTCGCAACGCCTGCTGAACAGCCTCCACAAGGATCGACTCACGCCCTGTTTTCGCGCAACCATTCCCTTATGTTCAAAAATCCGCTCATCACCCTGCTGGCCACTTTGGCTCTGGCATGCGCAGCCCTGATTGTTTTCCAAACCAGCGGGAACGGCAAATTGCAAGAGAACATCCAGGGGCGGGAGCAGGAAATCCAAACGGTCCAATCCGAGATTCAAAAACTCAATCAGCAACTTCAGGAGCAACAACAAAGGATTGAAAGCGCGCAGCAGCTCGCCAATCAGGCCGGCCCGGCGGTTCTCAATGAAATGGCGTCACTGCAATTGAAAAACAACAATATCGCCCTGGGAGTCCTGCTCCAAAAACACGGCGTGCAAGTCCGCAATCCACAATCGCCGGCCGCCCCACAGCCTTCAAAAAGCCAGAAAGGCACAAACTGATTTTCCATGGAATTCGACCAAGACCCCGTAGCCGCTCCTCCACCTGTCCGCAGAAAATCCCGCGCCCGCCCGCCCAAAGCCCCGTCGCCGGAGAAAACCTTCGCTCCCGCGCCCGCGTCTCATGACTTCGAGGACCTCGAGCCTGCCGAGGAAATTCTTGATCTGCCCGTGGAGGAGATGCCGGCGAGGAAGTCCGGCACTCTTGCGCAGTCGGATTTCGCCATGCCGATCCTTGCGGCGGCCCTCGTGCTTTTTCTGTTCTCCCAAGTGCTCGCTTTGAGGCAAAACGCCTTGGCCCTGGCCTTGCGTGCCCGGAGCCTTGATCTCCAAACGGAAAACATCAAAAGCGTTCGCGACAATACCATCAGCCTCCTGAAACAACGCGAAATTCTTGTCAATGAGAGCCAGCGACTCTCAACAAGCTACAACGAGCTTTTCACGGATCTCCTGAAACTTGCCAAAACCGACGGCGATGCCCGCGCGGTGGTGGAGAAATTCAACATCAAGATCGCCACGACCCCGGCCACGCCACCGGCAAAAGAATAATCCCGAGCCCGAAACCTCCCATCCCCCCGGAAAAAACCACGGGATGCTCCGCGCAACGATTGCCCCCCTCGCTCGCGATGGGGTGAACACCTGAGCCATAAAAAACATGCGCTTGGCTTGGCAGTGCTATGCTGAAGCATGAAAAAAACGAGCGATCGATGGATTGTTTGCGGGACGGATTTTTCGGAGAACTCCGCCGAGGGTGTTGCAGCCGCCGCTGCTTTGGCGGGGCGGTTTCACAAGCCGCTCAAGCTGCTGCATGTGGCGGATCAATTCAATGTGCACTGCGATACCAAGGCGGAGGCCGCACGGTATTTGCAGCCAGCCCGCGAGCGCTTGAACAACGAGATCGCATCGTGTTCGGCAGGCGTCGAGCGTGTCGGAGGCGAGGTGCTCCA
>JBJTGE010000027.1:0-9751 GCA_046093785.1 Spartobacteria bacterium | reverse complement strand
CTCGGCCACGAGGCGGTTGGCCTCGATATCGGTGGGGAGTTTTCCTGCCGCAGGGTAGGGGAGGAGGGTCGGATTGAAGGCCGAGCGGACGAAATTCTCAACGGCGGGACGCCGCATGCGAGGCGTTGCCAGAAGGAGGTTTTCGCAGGCGATACGGCGTTTGGCCCGAGGGAGATAGAATGTGATTGTGTGCAGGTATGCGCGCATGCTGCGCAGGCAGATGGCGGCATCCACACGCAAGGTCAGCAGGCGAAGCCAAGCCGGGAGGCAGTTGACTACATTCACCGTGGCCAAGTTGACGAGACGCCGTTTTTCCCTCAAGTGAAGTGGAATAACTTCGGCTTTAGGAAACTGCGCTTTTGCCAGTGGAGCGACATCCGCCCTCACAGCGATGACGAGATTTTTTTCACTCAATTCCCGAGCCATGAGACGAATGCATCCTGTTGCGAGGATGAAGTCGCCGATGGCGTCGGGTTTGAGAATGAAAACGCGCAAGCGCGGTCAGACCGTGTAGGTCGTGGAGGCAGTGGTGCCGCCTTGTCCAGTCCAATTTGTATGGAAGAACTGTCCACGGGGTTTGTCCACGCGCTCGTAGGTGTGCGCGCCAAAGAAGTCGCGCTGGGCTTGGAGCAAATTGGCCGGCAAGACTTTGGAGCGGTAACTATCAAAGAACGACAGGGCCGTGCTGAAGGCGGGAACCGGGATTCCGCGCTTGGCGGCGATCGCCACCACATTGCGCCAGGCTTTCTGGTTTTTCTTCATTTCGCCTTTGAAAAAGTCGTCAAAGAGCAGGTTCGTGAGCTTGGGCTTTTTGTCGAAGGCTTCTTTGATCTTGCCAAGGAAGCGGGAGCGGATGATGCAACCTCCGCGCCACATGAGGGCGATGCCGCCCCAGTTGAGCTTCCAGCCGTATTCGGCTGCGGCGGCGCGCATGAGCATGTAGCCTTGAGCGTAGCTGATGATTTTCGAGGCGTAAAGGGCTTGGCGGACTTCGTCGATGAGCTTGGCTCGCTTCTTGGCGTTGCGCGCGGCTGGAATGGACGGGTTCGGGCCTTTGAGCTTGCGGGCGGCTTTCACACGCTCCTCCTTGAGGGCGGATACGCAACGAGCGTAAACGGCTTCTGCCATGAGGGTAATGGGAACTCCCATTTCCAGCGAGTTGATCACCGTCCACTTGCCAGTGCCTTTTTGGCCAGCTGTGTCGAGGATTTTGCTCAGGAGCGGTGTGCCGTCGGTGTCTTTTTTGGCAAAAATATCGCGGCTTATTTCGATGAGGTAGCTGTCGAGGTCGCCTTTGTTCCATTCGGCGAAAACATCGTGCAATTCCTGCTCGTTCAGGCCGAGGCCGTTTTTCAGGATATTGTAGGCCTCGCAAATAAGCTGCATGTCTCCGTATTCGATGCCGTTATGAACCATTTTTACATAATGGCCTGCGCCCTCTTCGCCGACCCAATCGCAGCATGGCGAACCATCTTCAACCTTGGCGGAGATGGATTGAAAAATGTCTTTCACATGAGGCCATGCGGCAGGCGATCCGCCGGGCATGATGCTTGGTCCACGGCGAGCGCCTTCTTCTCCACCCGAAACACCCGTTCCGATGAAAAGCAAACCCTTGGCTTCGAGTTCGCGCTGGCGACGGTTCGTGTCATTGTAGAGCGAATTTCCACCGTCGACGATGATGTCGCCGGGTTCGAGATAAGGGGTGATTTGAGCAATAAAATCATCCACCGGCTGGCCGGCCTTGACGAGCATCATGACGCGGCGTGGGCGCTTGAGTTTCGAAACCAGTTCTTGGATCGAGTGGGCCCCTTGCACTTTTGTGCCTTTTGCCTCGTTTGCCAAAAATTCATCCACTTTTGAGGTGGTGCGATTGTAAACGACGACCGTGTAGCCGTGGTCGTTCATGTTGAGGACGAGGTTCTGGCCCATCACGGCCAATCCAATGAGACCGATGTCTCCCTGCGGTGTGTTGTTTTCCATTATGTGTTTTTTATGATTTGGCTGGCGGATGCGAGGTGCACTCTTGTGCCAACCAAGCGATCATGTGAAAAATCCGTGGAAATGTTAAGAAAAAAATCAAATTTTATCGGCTGAAAGAATTCCTCGCAATCGGGAGGCAGGAAATGAATTCAGCAACGCCTGCAGTCGAAGAGAATCCTGAATAAGATTTAAATATCTCTTATCTATTTAAATGCGTCATGATTTTCGCCAAAACCTCTGCTGCGATTTCTTCGATCGAACGCGAGGCATCGATCAGGTGAACGCGCTTTGGATTTTTTTTCGCAAGGTTCAAATAACCTTCGCGCACGGCTTCAAAAAATTCCGGCGACTCGCGTTCGATGCGGTCGGGTTTGCGATTCGCGGCCTGCATGCGGGAAATCGAGGTTCGGTGGTCCAGATCGAACAGGAAGGTGATATCAGGCAAACAGTCCCCGACGGCGAAGGCGTTGATGCGCGCGGTGTCATCCGCCGGAATTCGGCGGGCCACGCCTTGATAGACGGTGGTGGAATCCAGAAAGCGGTCGCAAATGACGACTCGCCCCGCCCCCAGCGCGGGAAGGATTTTTTCCCGAACCAACTGTGCGCGGCTGGCTGCGAAGAGGAGCAACTCGGCCTCGGGCGTCAAGGCGTCACCCTCCGGCGCATGTTGCAAGAGGTGCCGAATCGCCTCGCCGGCAGCCGTGCCGCCGGGTTCGCGAAAGAGCAGGGGATCGAATCCCAAGGAGCGGAGTTTTTCGGCCAGGAGGGAGATCTGGGTGGATTTCCCGCACGCCTCGGAGCCTTCGAATGTGATGAAGAGACCTTTTTTCGACATTTGAGTGGAAGTCCTTTGATATTCGGTGAGATTCCTTTTAGCAAAGCTCGAATGAACTACTGGCTCGTTAAGCAGGAACCCACCGCCTACGCGTGGGAGGATTTCGTGAAGGACGGAAAAACGGCCTGGACCGGCGTGAGAAATTTCCAAGCGAGGAACCACCTTCGCGCCATGGCGGCAGGTGACCATGTCCTCTACTACCACAGTGTGACCGGCAAATCCGTCGTCGGCATCGCTGAAGTAGTGCGCCCGGCCTACCCTGATCCCACGGCTTCCGAGGGCGACTGGTCGTGTGTGGATTTGAAACCCGTGGGCGCTTTGAAGCATCCTGTCTCCCTTGAGCAAATCAAAGCCGAGCCCTCGCTTGCCGACATTGGACTCTTGCGTCAATCGCGCCTCAGCGTGATGCCACTCGCCAAGTCTGCCTTCGAAAAAATCGTCCAGATTTCCAAAAAGTGACCTGACGATCAGGCTCGCGCCCGAACCAATATGTCCACTCTCCACTTCGCCGTTGCATCGACATTCTCACCGCGTTTTCGGGCTGTTCTGGCCGAGGCTGATCGCGCCGCCAGGATGTTCGGCGCTCGGTTGAGCGTGCTCCATGCGGGCGAGCGCACGGAGGAAAAAGCGTCGAGTTTCAAGGAGGTTTTTTCGGACTTGGCCAGGGAAAATGTGGAAATCTACTGGTGTGAGGGTGTCACTCCGGCGCAGGCATTGGTCACCGCTGCAACGAATGAAAAATTCGATCTCTTCATCGCCGGCACGATTGCCCGTCCCAACGACCCGCGAAATTTCACCGGCACCATTGTGCGCGAGCTTTTTTCGCGCACGCCGTGCAACCTTTTACTGATTCCTGATCCCAAGGAGGAGGCCCCCGCTGGGCTGAACGCCTGCCTTCTGGTGGAGGCCCATTCGCCTCGCTGGCGGGCTGCCAAGGAAACCCTCAAGACCCTCAAACCCGCCAAAATCTCGATCCTCGCCGCCGACAGTCCCTTCGCGCTGGCGCGCCGCTCGCTGCTCGGCGCCGAGTCGGAAGAGGGGGCGCTTGATGATATTTGCGATGAACTCAGCTGCATCACTGCGGCTGTGGATTTGCGCCGCATTCGGTCCAACACCGGTTTTATGATTTGCGAGGTGGTGCAGGAAATGGCTCCCGATTTTCTCTTTGTGGAATCCGGTTGGAAGGCGGGCCAGCGCATCCTGCCGCCTTATCTTGGATGGCTCGAGCAAGTCATTCCCAGCAGGCTTTTTCTTTTTGGAAAACCTCCCCGCAACGAGACGGAGGAAGGCGCCATCATCCCGCTTTAAGGCGGTTGCCACGAGACATGGGAAACGCCCAAGCCTCATTGGTGCTCGCGTCCTGGAGCTTCGAGCCAGTTCCTGCGCTCGGGTTGATTCTCGCGGCGTTTCTTTATTGGAGGGGGTGGCGCAAGGTCCGCCGACTGGCTCCCGAGCGTTTTCCGGAGTGGAGACTGATGTCCTTTCTCGGCGGCTTGCTTGTGATCTACATCGCTCTGGCATCGCCTCTCGACGCCTTCGCCTCGTGGTTGCTCAGCGTGCACATGGTGCAGCATCTCCTGCTCACGATGGTGGCGGCTCCGCTAATTCTTCAAGGAGCTCCTTTTTTGCCCATGCTTTCGGGGTTGCCCCGTGGATTTGTGCGCTCGGGGTTGGGGCCTTTTCTTTCGGAGCCGAATCTCAAAAAGCTCGGCACCCTCCTTGTGCACCCCTTCTTCGCCGGGCCGCTTTTCATGCTTTCCAATGTGCTTTGGCACATCCCGGCCTTCTACGAGCTCGCCTTGAGTTCGCCGGCTTGGCATCAGGTCGAGCACTTGTGTTTTCTCACAACGGCGATGCTTTTCTGGTGGCCCGTCGTGCAGCCCTGGCCTTCGCGACCCGCTGTGCCGCGTTGGGTGCTCATTCCCTATTTGCTGGTGGTGGACCTTCAAAACACAGCGCTGTCCGGTTTTTTCACATTCTACGGCCGTGTCCTCTATCCGACCTATGCCGCCGCGCCGCGCGTCACAGACCTCTCGGCGATTGATGACCAAACCTTCGCCGGAACGATCATGTGGGTGCCCGGTTCGGTGGCGTTTCTTTTGCCTGCGGCCGTTATTGCCATCAAATACCTCTCCGGCTCGAACCTCGTCAGGCGGCGTCCGAAGGTAAAAATAAAGCCGCAGCCCCTCGAGCCGCGCAGGCCATTCGATCTCCTGCGCGTGCCGTTTCTCGGCCCCCTCATTGGATCGAAATGTTTCCGGGTTTCCATGCAGGCTTTGCTTTTTGGATTGGCCATTCTTGTGGCAGTTGACGGTCTCCTCGGTCCGCAAGTCGGGGCGATGAATCTCGCCGGGGTGCTGCCATGGACGCACTGGCGAGGCTTCACCATTCTCGCATTGCTGGTCGCAGGAAACCTTTTTTGCATGGCATGTCCGTTCACCTTTGCGAGGGATCTCGGACGCAGAATCTTTCCTGCCACGCACCGCTGGCCGCGATTCTTGCGCTCGAAGTGGCTGGCCATCGGCCTACTGGTCCTCTTCTTGTGGGCCTACGAGTTTTTCGACCTCTGGGAAACCCCGTGGTGGACGGCATGGATCATCATTTTCTACTTCGCCGCCGCTGTGCTTGTGGATGGCTTCTTCAAAGGCGCGAGCTTTTGCAAACATGTCTGCCCGATCGGCCAATTCCACTTCGTTTCCTCCCTCGTCTCCCCGCTGGAAGTCCGGGTCCGGGACTCCAGCGTCTGCGCCACATGCCGCACCCATGACTGCCTGCGCGGAAACGAGTCCCAGCGCGGTTGCGAACTCCACCTCTTCCAACCCGCCAAGTCGGGAAACATGGATTGCACCTTCTGCCTCGATTGCGTGAAAGCCTGTCCCTCCGACAATGTCGGCATCCTTGCCGCCCCTCCCGGGCGTGACCTCCTGCACAAGGGCAAACGCTCCGCCGTCGGCGACTATTCCCGCCGCCCCGACCTTGCCGCGCTGGTCCTTGTGCTCACCTTCGCCGCCTTTGCCAATGCCGCTGGCATGACTTCGCCCGCCCTGGAGATGGAGAAAAAAATCGGTCCCGCGAGCGGCCTCGTTTTCCTGGCATTCGTCCTCTTGCTCCCGATCCTGCTCGCCTCTGCCTGCGCGTGGTTGAGCCTCAACCTCGGCGCAAGCGCCACTCGCTGGCGCGAGCACCTCTGCGGCATGGCAGTCCTCTTCGCCCCGCTGGGAGTCTCTATGTGGGCCGCGCATTTTCTCTTCCATCTCGTTACTGCCGCCCTCACGCCTTGGCCCGTCTTCCAACGCCTCGCCAAGGACGCCGGCATTTCCTCAGCCCTCCCGAATTGGAACATTGCCTCTCTGGCCTTCACCGAACTCCCCGCCCTCGAAATCCTCCTCCTCAACGCCGGTTGCCTCTTCACACTCTGGCTCCTCTGGAAAAAAACACGCAGCACCTCCAATGCGCACAGTCTCCTCGCCTTCCTCCCCTGGGCCATGCTCGCCTTCGCCCTTTACGCCCTTGGCGTCTGGATTCTTTTCCAGCCTATGGAAATGCGCGGAACCCTCCAATTCGCCCTTCCGGGGTGATTTTCTGTGCGGCAGCCTCTGGTCTGCTCTTGTGTGCAATCAGCGCGACCAGGAGGGCTCGGAGACTTTGCCAAGGCCTGAGATAACCGGTGTGCGGCGGCCTTTGATGGTGTCGAGGAGGATGATGGAGGATCCGTCGCTGTAGATGATGTGGCGGGAGTCGGCGCCCCAGGAGGGGTCTTGGCCCTCGGCGACGATGCGTGCCGAACCAGTGGCGAGGTCCATCACCGCAATGGCGAATCCGCCTTGGCGCACGGTGAAGGCGATTTTTTTGCCGTCGGGTGACCAGCTGGGTTCGGTGCAGTAGCCGTATCCGGTGGGAACAAGGCGTCCCATGCCGCCTGCGGCGCTGATGCGGTAGAGTTGGGGACCTCCGCGTTCGTCGGACGAGTAAATGATCTCGCTGCCATCGGGTGACCATGCGGGCGAGGATTCGACGGCGCGGGTGCGTGTGAGGCGGCGTCCACCGCTGCCGTTTGCGGCGACGATGTAGAGTTCGGGGTTGCCGTCTTTGCTCAGTGTGCAGGCGATGCGGCTGCCTTCGGGGGAAAAACTGGCACCGGAGTTTGTGCCGGGGAAGCTCAGGATTTTCGAGCGGGCCCCAGAGGCGATGTCGATGTTGTAGATATCCGCATAACCGCTCTGGTAGCCGGTGTAGGCGAGTTTTGATCCATCGGGTGAGATGGCGGGCGCTACGCTGATGGCGCGGTCCTGGGTGATCTGGCGTTGGTTGGCACCATCGTAGTCGGCGGAGTAGATTTCCTTTGCGCCGCTTCGGTTGCTCACGAAGACAAACTTCGAGTTGGCGATGCCTTTTCCGCCTGTGAGGGTCTCGATGATATCATCCGAAAATTGGTGCGCGGCGGTGCGGGTATTGGCCGAGTAGGATTTTTGCAGAACGACGCTGCCCCGGTTGTCTGTCACGCTGCCCTGAAGCGAACCGCCGGAGGCTGTGGCGCTCACAATGAAGTTCGCGCGCTCGGGGATTCCGATGGAGAAAAGGCCCGAGAGGTCGAGGTCGTTGGACACGACTTTGCCCGCGATCGCAGCATCTGGACCGGCGAAGGGTTTGATGGAGATGTTCAGGGTGTCGCTCTTTTTGACCGTGATGGTGGCTTCCTCCTGCGCATGCAGGAATGCTGTGCAGAGGACGAGGGCGAGAGCCGTGGAGAGTGTGCGGATGTGTTTCATAAGGATGGTGTTTTTGTGTCAAAGGCGGCGGCTTTTGACAAGTCAGGATCGGAAGCGGCGGCCTAGTGGGAATGTGCCGAGAATCGCGATGGATTGGGCTTGGCGCTTGGCCAGTTCCAAGGCGCGCGCCACCGTGGGATCGTCCTTGGCTCCTTCGAGTTCGATGTAGAAAACATAGGTCTGCGGTTGCCCGGGCACCGGGCGGGAGACGATGCGGGTGAGGGTGACTTTTTGCCTCGCGAAGGGGCCAAGAAATTTGTGCAGGCTGCCGCATTGGTTGTGCAGGGTTGCAGCAAGCGCCGTGCGGTTCGGGGAGGGAGAATCCGAGGGGTTACGGGCGATGATGAAAAAATTCGTCACATTCACTTCCTGTCCGTCCGACGGCGTAGCGAGGATGTCGAGGTTGTAGATTTCGGCCGCTCCGGGGGAGGCGAGTGCCGCTGCTTTGGGATCTGCTGCGGCCCGCTCGGATGCTGTGGCGGTGCTGGCAACCGGAACGAGTGTGGCGTCGGGATGGTGGATTTTCAGCCACTCGGCATGGTGCTTGATCTGCGTGAAATGGGAGTAGACCGTCTGCACCGCCTTGCCCTTCCGGCCGAGCAGCGCGATGCGGATGTCGAGGGAGATTTCCTCTAAAATAAATACCGATCCCGAATGCCGGATGAGCAGATCGATGGTGTCGTAAACCGTGCCGCCGGATGAGTTCTCGACAGGCACGAGCCCGAGAGGCGTTGATCCACTCAGAACGCTCTCGAAAACCCCGTCAATCGCGGCACAGGCGATGAGGTCGGCTTTTTTTCCGAATCGTTGGCGGGCGAGGATTCCCGAGAAGGTTCCCTCAGGTCCGAGATAGGCGACTTGGCTCATGTGAGAAGGATTAAAACATAAACAGCCTTCGCGGCGCAAACCCAAGACGGGCTGTTCGTGATAAAAAAGGCTTCCGCACACCGTCGCGCCTGCTTTACCTCGTTCCATGAACTCTACCCTCTCGCGCCATGCCTCGCGCGTTCCTGTGATTCTGACGCTGGTTTTTTTGACTTCGTGCAGCAGCTTCAACCCTCTCGGTCCCGATTCCAAAGGCCCCGTGCCGAGGCCGCCGCGCCCGGTTGCCCACACGGACACAAAGTTCGCCTGGGGCATTTCCACGGCCAGCTACCAATATGAAGACCCGGCGGTGAAACCCGGCGACGCGGATTATTTTTCGACGGATTGGGACATCATGGTCTCGAAGGGTGGCGCGCCTCAAAAGGGGAATGCCCTCTACTCATGGACCCATTTTGAAAAAGACCTCGCCGCTCTGAAAAAGACGGGCGTCACCCACTACCGGTTCAGCCTTGAGTGGGCGCGCATCGAGCCGCGCATGGGCGAGTTTAACGAGGAGGCGCTGGATCGCTATGTCGAGATGGCCCGCCGCCTGAAATCCGCCGGCATCGAGCCGGTCGTCTGCCTCTGGCACTTCACATTCCCGGATTGGCTCTACGATCAAAAAAATCCAAAGGCCTCGAACTGGCTTCACCCGAAAGCCCGCGAGCGCTGGCTCGTGTATCTGGACAAGGTTCTCCCGCGCCTCGCGCCTTACACGAACTACTTCGCCCCGCAGAATGAGCCGAACGGCCAGATCACGACCGCCTACATCGCTGGCCAGTGGCCGCCTGCAATGACGCTTGCCCTTGGCACCTATTGGAAGGCGATTGATGCCAGCACCGGCATGTTCCGCGACGCCGCCGGGCGGATCAAAAAGGTGAAGCCTTCCGCCAAGGTCGTCTCCGTGGAGGCCCTGCCATGGTGGAAGCGCTCGATCCTCGATCCGGGCGGGCTTTTCTACAACACCATGATCCATGGAAATATCGACCACCTCGACCGCGTGTGGGATGTCTGCGACATCATCGGCATCAATTACTATTATTCCCAAGTCTCAAGCCCGACCTCGTTCATCAGCGAGGCTTGGAGGCGCGGTCACAACTACACCATGATGGGCTGGCGCATCAATCCACACGGCCTCTACAACGAAATCCGCCGCGTTGGCGACCGCTACGGCAAGCCGATGATGATCACCGAAAATGGCATCGCCACACCGAACGATTCCAAGCGCATCTGGTATATGAAAAACCACCTCGCTGCCATTGGCCACGCGATCCGCGACGGCTACGATGTGCGCGGATATTTC